>CAYNYN010000050.1:0-10135 GCA_964401445.1 uncultured Saprospiraceae bacterium
CCCTCACTCCTCCGACAGCGCCACTGCGTCACTCTGCAGGTGGGCGATCATGTCGGCCGTCATGGCTTCGAGGTCGTACTGGTGTTGCCAGCCCCAGTCGGCGCGTGCCTGGCTGTCGTCCACGCGTTCGGGCCACGACTCGGCGATTTTTTGACGGAAGTCGGGGGCATATTTCACCTCGAAGTCGGGGAAGTGCCTGCGGATGGCTTCGGTCAGCTCGGCCGGCGTGAAGCTCATGGCGCCGATGTTGTAACCGATGCGTACCTTGACCTGCTCGGCAGGCGCCATCATCAGCTCGATGGTGGCGCGGATGGCGTCGTCCATGTACATCATGGGCAGGCGCGTGTCGGGGGCGAGGAAGCAGGTGTAGGGGCGCCCCAGCACGGCCTTGTGGAAGATGTCGACGGCATAGTCGGTGGTGCCGCCACCCGGCGGCGACTGGTAGCCGATGATGCCCGGATAGCGCACCGAACGCACGTCGAGCCCGTACTTGACCCAATAGTATTGCCCCAGCAGCTCGCCCGACACTTTCGTCACGCCGTAGATGGTGGTCGGCGTGAGCGGACCGAACTGGGGTGCAAGGCTGCGGTCGGTGTGCGGCCCGAACACGGCAATGGAGCTGGGGAAGAACACGCGCTGCACGCCTGTCGTGCGCGCCACCTCCAGCACGTTGGTCCAGCCGTCCATGTTGATTTGCCAGCCCTTTTGCGGGTGTTGCTCGGCCGTGGCGGAGAGCAGGGCCGCCAGGTGGAAGACGTATCCGATCTCATGGCTGCGCACGAGCTTGTCCAGTGCGGCGCGGTCGGTCACGTCGAGGATCGTGGTGTCCCAATCGCCGTGGAGCGCAGGCCGGATGTCGGAGGCGATGACGTGGCTGTCGCCAAACCGCTCTTTCAAGGTGCGGGTGAGCACGGTGCCGATCTGGCCGTTGGCACCGGTCACGAGGATTTTTGCATCTCTCATCAGGTTCGTTTTGGTCAGGGAACGGTGCCGGAAAATCTCTTTTTCGGCACCCGGCAAAGATAGGCATTAGTTGGTGTGGCCTCGTGATGACAGCCGTCATCGGCACGGATGGTGCCGGTCAGTCAAGAGGGCCACGAGGGCGATCACTCGGGCCGTGGCAGGGCGTCGACGAGCGTCCAGGCGCGCGCCTCGCGGTCGATGTGGGCGCAAAAGGTTTGCAGGCCATTGGTGATGACCAGCCAGGGCGCCTCGAGCGTCATATTGTACCAGGCGGCCTGGCCGAACACCTGATCCGTCAGCTTGACCGTGGGCGCCTTGCATTCGACGAGCAGCCAGGGCTGCATGTGCGCGTCGTACACCAGGATATCGACGCGCTTGCTGCGCCTGTTGACGCGGATCTGCTGCTCCACGGCCATGCGTCCGCGCGCAAAGCCGTGCGCCAGCAACGCTTCGATCATGAGCTGCCGGACGATCTCTTCCGGCGTGCGGGCCACCCATTTGCGGCGCACGGGACACCAAAGCTGGGTCTGTGTGCCCTGCTGGCGACTTTTCAGCCTTTCGGCAAAAACGGACAGGTCGAGCTGGATCATGGGCGGCCGTGTGAGGGGGCGGTCAATCGTACAGTTCCGGACAGCGGGCGCGGGCCTTCTTGCCTGCGAAGTTGAGGCTGAGGCCGAGGCGCAGCTGGTGCTGGCCGGCCGCATAGGCGCGCACGGCAGGCAGGTCGGTAGCGTGTCGCCGGGCCTGTCGGTATTCGTAGCCCACCTCTACGTGCAGCCATTTGTACACCGGCGTGCTCAGCCCTACACCGCCCAGCCACATCAGTCCGTGGGTAAGCATTTGGTCGGTCAGCAGCTGGCCCTGGGGTTCCTGCCATATGGTCCAGCGCGTCTGCATACGGCCCAGGCCGGCGTGAAACACGAATCCGAAGCGGCGCGCGGGCAACGAGCTGAAGTTGAGGCGTATCCAGCCGGCCCACCACTGGTTGTCGAACGACTCGCGCGTACCAGCCTCGCCCGACGAACTGGCGAATCGAAATTCGGGATGGGTCAGGTCGGTGCCCCACAGCAGGCCGCCCTGCAGGTGTTCGCTGCCGGCAGCCACGCGCACCCCGCCGCTCAGCCACCGCTTGCCCGGCGTGTAACGGTCGAGGCGCCAGGCCGTCCGATCGGTGGCCAGCGACAGCTCGGCATACCACGCCTGAGCACGAAGGCGTGGCGCCATCAGCAGGATCAGGGACAGCAGGGCACAGCAAATCCGGATGTTTCGTTGCATCACGCGGCAAAAATGCGGTTTTGGTGTCAATGTGGAAAATGGTTGAGCGTTGAGGGTTTGCGCGGAAAGCCTCAGGTGTACTCGTTACGAAGTGGTTTGGAAAGATAGCCCCCCGTTTTTCAAAACCGCGGCTTTCAGGCGCAGTATGACGCAGTCAAAACGCAGTTTTTTCTGGTTGAGGGTTGAGCGTGTAGCGTTGAGGGTTGGTTTCGCGTCGCACCTGCACGCAACGCTTTTTCAAATCTCAACATCGCGGCGTAGCCGCGTATCAACAGGCCGCGCAGCGGCGTATCAACATCGAGCGCAGCGAGTCTCAACCGTCGATTCCTCGATTCTTCAAATCCTCTTTGAAAAATTCCGGGGACTACCCACTCGCCCCACAAGGCCGGTTCATCCCAAACCACTTTGTTTTGGGTATAGAACCGATTCACCGGTTGTCCCGATTTACCCGATTTCACCACACATTGTGGCCCTCTGTGTGTCCTCTGTGAAACGCTGTGGTAGAATAATGCGCTTGATTCTTCAACCAGAAATAAAAAAAGCGAAGCCCAAACGGACTTCGCTCGATTTGCTGGTAGATAAGAGTCTCTTTTACCGGGGTCAGGATTAGCGGGCCACGAAGACGTGGCTGGTGGAAAACTGCGATACGCTCGGCTCGTGATGAGTTGAATACTGAGCTACATACCACACCATCATGGTGACGACGAAGGCGAACAGGACGGCAGAGAGCAGATTCTCGCGCTGCTGTTTCTTCCGGCGCTGGAGCAGGTCGTGTGCGAAAGCATCCGGAGTGTCATGGAACCGGGGTTGGTCGAAGTGTTTCATAGTTCATGGGAATTTTATTGAAAAAAGGAATGTCCATGGGATGTGGGCAATAGTCAGTACCATTGCACCGGTTCATTGGTTTTTTGGAATCTTCGTGGAATTGCCATCGCGGGCACGGAGTCAAAGAACGTGATGAGCAAATATATGAGAAAGATTTATTTGATAGCAAGTCGATTTAAAAATTTTTTCATCTGTATTTTCTGTCTGACGAAATCCGGATTCCCACATGTCGGCGAATGACAAAAAACTGAGCAACAGGGAAATTGCCCGAGCCTTCCGCTTGCTGGCCGATCTGATGGAGCTGCACGGTGAGAACCCGTACAAGATCAGGGCCTACCAGAATGCATACATCCAGCTGCGCAAACTGGGCAAGCCGCTGGCGGAGATGGACGATGAAGAGCTGGCGCGCCAGAAGGGCGTGGGCAAGGCCATTTTCTCGAAAATCAAGGAGCTGCTGGCCTCGGGCACGCTGCGCAAGCTGGAGGAATACCTGGCCGTGACGCCGCCGGGCGTGGTGGAGATGCTCGAAATCAAGGGCCTTGGGCCCAAGAAGGTGCGGGAGTTGTGGCAGGAGCTGGGCATCGAGTCGCCGGGTGAGCTGCTGTACGCCATCAACGAGAATCGCCTGCTCGAGTTGAAGGGCTTCGGCCCGAAGACGCAGGACGCCATCCGCGAACAACTGCTCTTCTGGTTCCGGTCGCAGGGCAAGTTCCACTATGCTACCGTGGCGCTCGAGTGGCCGGCCATCGAGGCGGCCCTGCGGGCGGCATTTGCCGAAAGGCGCATCATGGCCGTGGGGGCCTTTCGAAGAAAGTGCAACGTGGTCGATGGGCTGGACCTGCTGATCGAAGGGACGGCGCCGGACGATGCCAGCGCCCTGGAAGCCATTGACCGCACGGGCGATTGGGTGCAGCGCGAGGGCACGTGGACGGGCACGTGGTCCGACACCATCCCGCTCAGGCTGCACTTTTGCGAGCCTGCAGGGTGGGGCACCGCTGCGGTGTCGCACACGGGCGACGAAGCCTTCGTTGCCGGGCTCGCGGCCCTGACGGGGGGCACCCTGCCCGTCGTGGCCGACGAAGGCGAGGTGTTTGCGCAAGCGGGCTGTGGGTGGGTCGCACCGGAGCTGCGCGAGGGCACGCGCTTCCTCGAGCGCGCGCGTCGGGGCGAGCTGCCCGCCCTCATCGAAACCGGCGACATCAGGGGCGTCATTCACGCGCACAGCACCTGGAGCGACGGCATCCACAGCCTGCGCGAGATGGCGCTGGCGGCGCGGGCGCGCGGCTACGAGTACCTGGTCATCAGCGACCACAGCCGTTCGGCCTTCTACGCCAACGGCCTCGATGCCGATCGGGTGCGCCAGCAGTGGGAGGAGGTCGACCGCCTGAACGAGGAGCTGGCGCCTTTCCGCATTTTCAAGTCGATCGAGTCGGACATCCTGCCCGATGGCTCCCTCGACTACGACGACGAGCTGCTGGCCGGCTTCGATCTGGTGATCGCCTCGGTACACAGCCACCTGCGCATGGACGAACAGAAGGCTACGGAGCGCCTGCTGAAAGCCATCGCCCATCCGGCCACGCGCATCCTGGGGCATCCGACGGGGCGGCTGCTGCTGAGCCGACCCGGCTACCCGATCGACTACGAGCGCATCATCGCCGCCTGTGCCGAGCACGGGGTCGTCATCGAGCTGAACGCCAACCCGCACCGGCTCGATCTGGACTGGCGGTGGATTCCCATGGCCCTCGAGGCCGGCGTGCTGATCAGCATCGATCCCGATGCCCATTCCACCGACGGCATCGACGACATCCGTTGGGGCGTAGCCTCGGCGCGCAAGGGCGGCCTGGATGCGGCGCACTGTCTGTCGGCCTTCGGCCTCGATGCGTTCGAGCAATGGCTGGCGGGCAAATGAGCAGGCGATTCCTGAAACGGCTATGCGCGCTCGCGCCCTGTAGTCTATGGGCTATGGTCCATCGTCCATCGTCCATCGTCCATCGTCTATCGTCAGATCATTAACAGCTCATTAACACCCGCCCCTGTGGGCCCCTTACGGGAAAAACATTGGCCCACTTATCTTTGCATAGCGCAAAAAAGTGCATTTCACAAGCCCATTATTCCATCAATCAAAAATCCCGAAACTATGTTGAAGCGACTCATTTTCAGCCTGGTGGTTGTGCTCATGGCTGGCGCCATGGTGAGCTGCGGCTCGGAAGGTGGCGACACCGCAACAGCCGAGGCCCGTCAGAGCGTAACGCCCAATCAAGATGCTGCCAATACGCCCCAGCCGCAACCGGCTACCCCTGCTACGCAGGCGCCCACCGGTCCGACGACCAGCATTGCCTTCGAAGAGACGGAGTACGACTTCGGCAGCATTAAATCCGGCGAGAAGGTGCGCCATGCATTCAAGTTCAAGAACACGGGGTCGGAACCCCTGATCATCAGCAACGCCAAGGGTAGCTGCGGCTGCACCGTGCCGAGCTGGCCGCGCGAGCCGATCCCTCCGGGTGGCGAAGGCGAGATCATGGTCGAGTTCAACTCGAAGGGCAAACGCGGCAAGCAGAACAAGAAGGTGACCCTCACCGCCAATACCGAGCCGCCGCAGTCCTTCCTCTACATCAAAGGTGAGGTTATTCCCGACCAAACCCAACAACAGCAAAAAACCACCAAGGTGACCCAGTAATAATCGACTGGTTAGCCTGAAGATCAAGCCCGCATCGATACCAATTGATGCGGGCTTTCTATTTTGGCGGCCATGGAAAAGACTGTTGGCATCCGACACTACCTCTCGCTGGTCAAGTTCAGCCATACCATCTTCGCCATGCCCTTTGCGCTGCTCGGCTTTTTCCTCGGCGTGCAGGACATGGGCCTCTTCCGGTGGGCCGACCTGGTGCTGGTGGTGGCTTGCATGGTGTTCGCGCGCAGCGCGGCCATGGCGTTCAACCGCTACCTCGACCGCGACATCGACGCCGCCAATCCGCGCACGCGCAACCGCGAGATCCCGGCCGGCATCATAGCCCCACAGCAGGCGCTCCGTTTCGTCATCGTCAATGCCGTGCTGTTCATGGCGGCAGCCTGGCTGCTCAACCCCTTGTGCTTTTACCTGTCGCCCGTGGCGCTGGCCGTCATTCTGGGCTACAGCTACACCAAGCGCTTCACGGCCCTCTGTCATTTCGTGCTGGGCCTGGGCCTGGCGCTGGCACCCATCGGCGCCTACCTGGCCGTGACGGGACGGTTCGCCACACTGCCGTTGCTCTACGGCCTGGCCGTGCTCACCTGGGTGGCGGGCTTCGACATCATTTACGCCCTGCAGGACGAAGATTTCGATCGCAACCACCAGCTGCATTCGGTGCCGGCCGCCCTGGGCAAGGTGCGCGCCCTGCAGGTGTCGCGCCTGTTGCATGTCGTCAGTGCGCTGGCCATCGTTTCTGCCGGGTGGATGCTGGCCGCGCATTACCCGCAGGTGGGATGGCTGCACTGGTTGGCCGTCGGCGTTTTCTGTGCGCTGCTCGTATGGCAGCATCGGCTGGTGAAGCCCGACGACCTGAGTCGCGTCGATCTGGCATTTTTCACCACCAACGGCATGGCCAGCCTCATTTTCGGCTTGCTGGTGATCGTGGATTTCTATTTTTAGTCATTCGCTCATCTACAATCCTGTTGTCATGAAAAACCGCCTGTTGATCCTGCTGGTCGCCTTGCTGGTGATCATTCAGTTTTTCCAGCCGGACAGAAGCGTTCCGGCATACGACCCGTCCCAGGATTTCATCACCCTCATGCAGCCGCCTGCAGAGGTGCAGGAGATGCTGCGCGTGGCTTGCTACGACTGCCATTCATACCAGACCGAGTGGCCGTGGTACACCTATGTACAGCCCGTAGGATGGTGGATTGGTCACCACGTGGAAGAAGGCCGCGAGCATCTGAATTTTTCCGAATGGGGCAACTACGCTTTGGATGACAAGGTCCATGCCCTCAAGGAAATGACAAAGGCCGTGGAGAAGGGCTATATGCCGCTCAAGCCCTATACGATCATGCATGCCGATGCCCACCTGAGCGAGGCGCAGCGCGCCGTGCTCGTCGATTGGCTGGAGCAGGCGCAGCCCACCGTGTCGGAATGAAGGACCCCAGCAAGGAAATTGAGCCCATGAAAATCTGGAAACAGCCATTTACCCTCGAAGCGCTGAATGCCATGTCGGCCAACACGATGGTTGGCCATCTCGGCATCGAGATCGTGGAGGTGGGCGACGACTACCTGAAGGCCACCATGCCCGTGGACCATCGCACCGTGCAGCCCATGCGCCTGTTGCATGGCGGGGCTTCGGTGGCCCTGGCCGAGACGCTGGGCAGCGTGGCCGGCGTGCTCTGCCTCGAAGATCTGGAGCGACAAAGCGTGGTGGGCGTCGACATCAATGCCACCCACCTGCGGCCCGGGCGCGAGGGCGCGACCGTCACCGGCATCGCCCGACCCCTGAAGATCGGGCGGACCACCCAGGTGTGGACTATCGATATTTTCAACGAGGAGGGCAAGCAGCTCTGCGCCAGCCGCATCACCCTGGCCGTGGTGGCGCGGAAGTGAGCGGGTGTGGATTGTGAGGAGAGAGGAGTGCACAAGCGTTGCGTGAGGCATACGATTTACCTGATCCCAACAAACTCATTGTCCCTCTGTGTGAACACTGTGCAACTCTGTGGTATGGGCAGCTGCGTCCCTGGCTGCGCTTGAAAGCAGAGGTTTGTAGTTTTTTCCAAACCAACTCGTCATCAAACACGTCTCGACCATGCCCCGACTGTTTTGCTTTTTGAGTTTACTTTTTTGCCTTTCGGCAAATGGCACCGCGCAGCATGCCGGCTACCTCGACGACTGGCTCTCGAAGTGGGATCATGCCCATGCCTATACGCGGGCCTTTGCGGAAGCCATGCCCGACAGCCTGTACGACTACCGGCCCGTGCCGGAGATGATGAGCTTCGGCCACCAGCTCGAGCACATGATACGCAACATGACGTGGCTGGCGAACAGCTACTTCGGCGCCGAACCCTTCCCGGTCGAGCTGCCGCGCGCCGGCAGCGATCCGCCCCGCACCAAGGCCGAGCTGCTCGACCTGCTGGACCAGGCCTTCGCCTACGTGCGCCAGGCCGTGGCCGACACGCCGCCCGAAGCCTGGGACGAGCAGGTGGACTTCTTTGCCGGACCTATGAGTAGACGCAAGGTAAGCTGGCTCATCTTCGACCACCTGACGCATCATCGCGGCCAGCTGGTCGTGTACCTGCGCCTCAACGGCATCACGCCGCCCCGCTACGTAGGATGGTGACGTTTTGCGAAAGCAGCGATTGCGGCTGAACAAAGTGTCGATGGACGATGGACCATAGACGATGGACAATAGATGGATCGACTTGATTTTCAAGTAGATGTTAATCGACTTTAAACACTATCCTTTCAACCTTAAACTAAAACGCTCAACCCTACACGCTCAACCCTCAACCACTACTCGTAGGGTACCCCATCAAAATGACGCTCCATATGAACGACCTCCCTCCTTTCCATCTGGCCTTTCCCGTGACGGATCTCGAGGCCACGCGGGCCTTCTACGAGGGCTTGCTGGGATGCACCATCGGCCGCACGTCCGACCGATGGATCGATTTCAACTTTTGGGGCCACCAGGTGACGGCCCATCTGGTGGAGCAGGCCGTGCCCGATGCGCCCGCCAACCCGGTCGATGGCAAGCAGGTGCCCGTGCGGCACTTCGGTTGCATTTTGCCATGGGACGAATGGCATGCCCTGGCCGACCGGCTTCGGGCAGCAGGCGTCGAATTCGTCATCGAGCCCTACCTTCGCTTCGCCGGCCAGCCGGGCGAGCAGGCCACCATGTTCTTGCTCGATCCTTCGGGCAATGCGCTGGAATTCAAGTCTTTCAAAGATCCCGAAAAAATATTTGCCACGTGAAGCAGGGAATAGCATTTGTGTGCGTGCTGGTGATCGGTTTGTTGTTTGGGGCTGGATGCGGGGCGGACAAGACCGCTGCTTATGACGGTACGATGACCGATCCGCGCGATGGTCAGACCTATCGCACGCGCGTGGTCGGCCAGCTGGAGTGGATGATGGAGAACCTGCGCTTCGCCGCCGACACGTCGTGGTGTGTGCCGCAGGACAGCGCCTGTGCCATGGGGCGGCTGTATCCGTGGAGTGTAGCCATGAAGGCCTGCCCCGAAGGGTGGCGCCTGCCTACGATCGGCGAGCTGGGCGACTTCGTCGAGCGGTTCAGTCCGGGATGGCGTACGGAAGCCAACGGCCCGCGGCAAGCCTTCCTCGATCTGGAGCCCTTGCTGCAGCCCGTGGGCTTTCACCAGCCGTGGACGGGCCGGTTCGTGGACTACGGCGAAGCGGCCACGCTCTGGACCTCGGACGAGTTCGGGCTGTCGGCTGCCATGGGGCTGGTCTGGTCGCGCCCCCACGAAACGGTGGAGATCACGCCGCTGAGCAAGGACGCCGGCCATGCCTGTCGCTGCGTGCGCAAGGCGCCGAAAGACGATGGCCGCTGATTGACATTCCCCAAGCGCGTCCACCCATCGATGCCTGGCTTTTGTCGGCCAACCGTCCAACCAGCGATTCGGCTGGCTTCGGGCGGGCAGCTCTGCGACGTATGGTGGCGTTTACATTGTGATAGTCACTCTTTTTCGTTTGCGGCTCGAAGTGAAGGTGCTTCACTTCGGGTCGTTTGTTTTTTACCCAAAACAAAGTGGTCTGGGAAAAATCCGACCTTGGGGAATGAGTGGGGAGTCCCGGACATTTTCAAAGAGGATTCGAGGAATCGAGGAACCGAGGATTCGACTCTTCTTTCGGTTATTAATTGATTTACAAATGGTTGTCGCACTGTTTAAGAGCACCGGCAAAAGCTGCGTTTGGCTGCGTGATGGCTGCGTCTGAAAGCTGCGGTTATGAAAAAAAACTTTTCCCAAACCACTTCGTAACGAGTATTACTGCAACTGTTGTGGCTACAACGCTCCGGTTTCCGGCTCGCTATTCCGATAAACCGGAACAGGCTGCTCGCGACGATGGAAATTGGACGATCGTACGCACAGCCTGCCC
>CAYNYN010000050.1:10235-15542 GCA_964401445.1 uncultured Saprospiraceae bacterium
CGGAACAGGCTGCTCGCGACGATGGAAATTGGACGATCGTACGCACAGCCTGCCCGACTTGTAAGGGGCGTCACCGCCTGTCCCGATCATCGTGGAGTCCCGTCGCCACGAAGTGCTGCAAGTCCATCGTCCATTGTCTATCGTCCCTCGTCCATCGTCCTTTTTATAGGCAGCCACTCAAATTGCTGAGCGCCTTCGCTCCATTTCCGCCAGGCCTGGCCAACGCCGACACCTCGCGTCGGGCCACGCGGCCATAGGCGAGCCACACGCCTGCCGCCAGCAGGATCAGCACCGACACCACCCACCACTGCAGCGGGGGCAGGCCATCGAGGCCTTGCCCCTGTAGCCAAATGCGGAACAGATAGTGCCCCAGCACGAGGAAGGCCAGCGCCAGCGCGGTGGCGATGGCCAGGTCGGTGCGGAAACGCGCGGCGAGGACCGACTGCAGGAGTGCAGGCGCATAGCCCTGCTCGAGCAGGCGGCGCAGGTGCAGGCGCAGGCGGGCCGTGAGCAGGGCCAGGCGCGTCACGAGGAGGGCTGCGGCCAGCAGGAAGATGAGCAGGCCCGTCAGCAGGATGAAACCGAGCAGCAGCTGCACGGCCAGGGCCACCTCTTCGCCCACCACGCGGCCACTGCCCAGCTCGTAGCCCTGCGCGTCGAGCCAGCGCAGCAGGGCCGGATCGGCCGGATTGCGCACCTGGAGCAGGAGGCGGGCCGGCCCTTTGGAGGGGCCGCCCTCGCCGAAACGCGCATTGGCCCATTCGAGAAAATCCATGGGCACGAGGATGCTGTTGATGCGATCGGAAAAGCCGACGATACGTCCTTCGAACACTTCCGTGCGGCCGTTGCCCTGCACATAGACATCCATACGGAAGCGCTTGATGGTGCCCGGCGAAATGGGGGGCAGGCCGTGGCTGGGCGCAAAGCCGAAATTGTACAGCGCCAGATAGTCGCGCGAGAGGATGACGGGGATCTCGCGTTGTCCTTCGCGCCAGCGGAACGCGGGCGGCTGCACGTCGAGGAAGGCGTCGGGTACGGCTTCGAAGAAAAGCTCGGTGGCGAAACCCAGCTGGGCGTGCCGTGCCTGCACGCGAAAGCGGTTGGCCACGAAGGGCCCCACGGCTACGACGCCGTCCTGACGGGCGATGGCGGCTATTTCCTCTTCTGAAAAGGTGGGATCCAGCCCCAGCGAGTTGAAGATGCTGACGCGCTTGTTGATCTGGATGAAGTGGGCATCGCCGCCGCCCGTGGCCAGCAGGTGGCGCGCGTCGTACCAGGCCTGCAAGGCAATGGCCACCATGGCCAGGCCCAGGGCCAGCGCAGCCATGCCCGCCACGCGCTCGCGTCCGCGTGTGTGCCGTGCCACGAGGCGGGCTGCCATTCGCCGGGCGGAAAGGGGGTGGGAAAGTGGTTGTTCCATGGGCAAAAGTGTTGTCCACGAGGCAGGGAGCGTATCCATGGCGAAGCGCAGGTGAAGGCCGCTGCCGGTTTTTGGCGCAAGCCGATTAATTTTGCGGGCCTTCAGACGTGCATCCTCATTTCCTTCAAAACTGCCCCATGGCTGAGAAAATTGTCATTCTCGATTTCGGTTCGCAATATACCCAGCTGATCGCCCGGCGCATCCGCGAGTTGAACATCTACAGCGAAATCGTGCCCTTCAACAAGATCCCGCCCCTCGGCGACGACGTGAAAGCGGTGATCCTCTCGGGCAGCCCCTTCTCGGTGCGCGACGAGCAGGCGCCGCGCGTGCCCCTCGACGAGCTGGTGGCCCGCAAGCCCGTGCTGGGCATCTGCTATGGGGCGCAACTGCTGGCCGACCACTTCGGCGGGCTGGTCGAGCGCTCCGACAAGCGCGAGTACGGCAAGGCGCACCTGCGCAATATCCAGCCCGATCCGCTCTTCGAGGCGATCGAGGAGGGCAGTCAGGTGTGGATGTCCCATGGCGATTCCATCGTGCAGCTGCCCGAGGTGTTCGAGCTGGTGGCCAGCACCGACAGCATTCCGGTAGCGGCCTTCCGCGGTGCGCCCGACCGTTTCCCGCATCCCGTGTACGGCCTGCAATTCCATCCCGAGGTGGTGCACAGCGTCGACGGCCTGCAGCTGCTGCACAATTTCACCATGCACATCGCCGGCTGCACGGGCGACTGGACGCCGGCATCGTTCGTGACGCAAACCATCGAGCAGCTGCGCCGGCAGATCGGCAGCGACAAGGTCATCATGGGCCTGTCGGGCGGCGTCGATTCCACGGTGGCGGCCACGCTCATCCATCGGGCCGTGGGCGACCAGCTCACCTGCATTTTCGTGGACAACGGCCTTTTGCGCAAGCACGAGTACCACCAGGTGATGGAGTCGTACAAGGGCATGGGGCTGAACGTCATCGGCGTGGATGCCAGCGCCCGCTTCTACCGCGAGCTGAAGGGGGTGACCAACCCCGAACAGAAGCGTAAAATCATCGGGCGCGTCTTCATCGAGGTGTTCGAGGAGGAGGCCCACAAGATTCAGGACGTCGTGTGGCTGGGGCAGGGCACCATCTACCCCGACGTCATCGAGAGCGTGTCGGTGCACGGGCCCAGCGTCACCATCAAGAGCCACCACAACGTGGGCGGCTTGCCCGACAAGCTGAAGCTGAAGATCGTGGAGCCGCTGCGCATGCTGTTCAAGGACGAGGTGCGCAAGGTGGGCAGCGAGCTGCACATTCCGCCGGTCATCCTGGGCCGCCATCCCTTCCCGGGCCCCGGCCTGGCCATCCGCATCCTGGGCGAGGTGACGCCCGAAAAGGTGCGCCTGCTGCAGGAGGCCGATGCCATCTTCATCAACGGCCTGCGCGAGTGGGGCCTGTACGACGAGGTGTGGCAGGCGGCCACCATCCTGCTGCCCATCCATTCGGTGGGCGTAATGGGCGACGAGCGCACCTACGAACAGGTGGTGGCCCTGCGCGCCGTGTCGTCGACCGACGGCATGACGGCCGAGTGGAGCCGGCTGCCTGCCGACTTCCTGGCATGGGTCAGCTCCGAGATCATCAACCGCGTGAAAGGCATAAACCGCGTGGTTTACGATATTAGCACCAAACCGCCGGCCACGATCGAGTGGGAGTGAGTGCGTGGTGTCTGGACCGCCATGCCGTTCGGCAAGGCCTGGCTTTCGCCAAAAATAGCCCTGCCGACTCTTTGTTCACCTGCGCTTCGACCCGCTTCGTGGGTTCCGGCTTCAAAACGAAGTACATGCAAGCCAATCAACGCATCCTGCCCTTTCTGGCCATCGTGCTGGCCCTGACGTTCAGTGCCTGCGGCCTGTTCAAACCCGTATCGCAGGGGGATCGAGGCCAGCGCGGCGACGAGGAGGAGGAACTGGGCGAAATCGTCGGGCGTCGGGTGTGGAACCCGGAGACGCAACAGTGGGAGCCGGTGCGCGAGGTGCACGAACCGATGGACACCATCTCCTGGACCGAGCTGCCCCGCGAAGCCTTTCCGCCCATCAGGTCGCGCCCCGAAGTAGTCGCCCAGGCGGGCAAGACGCTGCCGGACGACACCGAGCTCAAGGATCGTTATGCCGTGGCATTCCTGCTGCCTTTCATGACGCACCGGAACCAGCCCGGGCGCCCCGACATCTATACCCATAGCTACTGGGCGTTGCACTTTTACGCTGGTGCCCGGCTGGCCATCGAAGACATCGAAGCCGAGCGCGGCAGCGCCCCGCTCGATATCTACGTGCTGGACACGAAGGCCTCCACGGCCGAGGTGCGCCGCCTGCTCGCTTCCAGCACCGAGCTTGCCGGTGCCGACCTCATCATTGGTCCCTACCGCTCGGCCAACGTCTCCCTGGCCGCCGAATTCGGCAAGACTAACGGCAAGGTGGTGGTGTCGCCCTGGGCAGCAGCCAGTGGCCTCACCACCGACAACGAGTATTTCGTGCAGGTGAACCCCTCGCTCGAGACACACTGCAAGACCCTGATGCGGCATGCCCTCGAGACGCGTCCCGACACGGCCGAGATCGTAGTGGTGGTACGCGACGTACCCGACGAGCTGGCGCGCCTCGAGTGGTTCCGCGAAGCAGCGTGGGAGTTTGCCGGCAGGCGCGATACGGTGCTGTTCCAGGAGTTCATCGTGCGCGACACGACTTCCGACTTTCACGAGTTTCAGATAGGGCCGATGGTGGCGCCGGAGGGCGAAACCATCTTTCTGGTGCCTTCGTGGTCCAATGAAAACTTCATCTATGCCGTGCTGCGCCAGCTGCTGATCGCCCAGCAGCAGGGCAGCGTGTTCAACGGGGTGGTGCGCCAGCAGCGCCAGGTGCGCGTGTATGGCATGCCCCAATGGGCCGATTTCGAACGCATCGACGTCAATTTTTACGAAAAGCTGCAGGTCCACATCTCTTCGCCTTTCTACATCGACAAGAGCCTGGAAGCGGTCAAACAATTCCGTCGTCGCTATTTCGAAGCCTATGGCACCTTGCCACAGGAGGCCGCCTACCTGGGCTACGACGTGACGCACTACATGTGCAACCTGCTGCTCGATTACGGCACGCGTTTCCAGAAAGTGCTCGATCAGCACCCGGCCGAGGGCCTGCACATGCAATTCCGGTTCGAGCCGGTGCCTGCGGCGGCCACGCCTGCCTGGAACGAAGGCCCGGGCAGGGTGGATCGCTACGAGAACAAAGCCTTGTACCTGTTGCGGTACCAGCAATTCCACTTCCAACCGGCGGATCGATGAGGCCTGAACGGTATGAACGCATACGCTCGGTCGTGGAGCGCCGCCAGGGCAACCTCACGGTGGTGCTCGAGAACGTGCACGACCCGCACAACATCGGGGCCGTGATGCGCTCGTGCGAGTCGGTGGGGCTGGTAGAGATCTTCGTGCTCTACACCGAACCAGAGCTGACGGAAGAGCGCCTCACGCTGGGCAAGAAGACCTCGGCAGGCGCCCGCAAGTGGGTGGACGTGAACTACTACACCGACGTGGAAGCCTGCTTCGCTCACGTGCGCAGCAAGTACGACAAGGTGCTGGGCACGCACCTGGGCGAGCAAGCCGTCGAGCTGTACGACCTCGACCTGACCCAGTCCGTCGCCCTGGTCTTCGGCAACGAGCACGACGGCATCAGCGAGGAGGTGCTGGCCCATTGCGACGGCAATTTCATCATCCCGCAGATGGGCTTCGTGCAGAGCCTGAACATCAGCGTGGCCTGTGCCGTGACCCTCTACGAGGCGCTGCGCCAACGCCGTGCCGCCGGCTTCTACGGCCCCGACAATCCCACCATGACCGCCGAGCAGCGCCAGGCCCTGCTGGAGGAATACCTGCGCCGGCACGACGT
>CAYNYN010000051.1:0-15444 GCA_964401445.1 uncultured Saprospiraceae bacterium
GGGCAGCGAGTCTCAACTGCCAGATCCTCGAATCCTCCCTTTTTCCCCGTCTCATCCTCTAATAAACCAAAAATCGCCATTTAAGGCACTTCTTTTGCTACACTGCGCGCAAGGGGGTGTCTGGCTGCCTTTGTTTGCCTGTGGTCGATAAACCAAACCACGGTATTGCAGCGTTGTGGAAAAGCCCCCCGCAATTGCGCATTACCAACATGGACATACCCACGACAACGAAAACAGTCTGCCGAGGCGGGGATAGGCGCTCTTTCCTCCTTCGTAGCCTGGTTTTTGCCCTGCTCTGCCTGCTGTGCGCTCCTGCCGCGCAGGCGCAGAGCAATACGCGTATTTTCGACCTGCTCACCAAACTGAAGCTGGCACAGCACGACTCGGCCCGCATGGACATCTACCTGCAGCTGGCCGAGGTGCACATCGAGGAAGGCAGCGATCCCGAAAAAGCCATCAACAACGCCAACCTGGCCCTCATCCTCGCACAGAACTACAAGGACAAGCGCCGCGAGTTTCTGGCCCTGGAGCGGCTGGCCCGCGTGCATGCCGAGCTGAAGTACGACCTCAAGGCGGCCATGGACTACCTCAACGAAGCCAAGGCCATCGACACGAGCTACACCACCATCGCCGATCGGGCGGCCCTCTACGGCGACGAGGGAAAAATCTTCATGGCGCTCAACGACTACGAAAAGGCACAGCAGGCGTTCCTCCGGCAGCTCACCATCTATGAGAAACTGGGCAACAAGAAGGGCATCGCCGACGTGAACTACGAGCTGGGGCAGCTTTTCTTCGAACAGAAAGACTACCGCCAGGCGCTTGCCTATTTCAATCGCGCGCTCGCCCTCTACGACGAGCTGGACGACATCCGCGGACGCATGTATGCGCTCAACGCCATCGGGCAGACCTACGGCCAGCTCGGCGATTACATGCGCAACCTGCAGTCGTGCACCGAAGCGCTCTACCTCGCTCAAGCCGCCAACGACCGCCTGCACCTCGCCGAGATCCACGTCAACATCGGCTACGCTTACGAAAACCTGAACAACCCCACCGAAGCCCTGCGCTACTACACCGGCGCCCTGCTCATCGGCGAGGAACTCAACAACCTGCGCATCATCGCCCGCGCCGCCCGCGAAATGGGCAACATCTACAGCCAGCTGTGCAACGAGCAGGAGGCCCTGCGCTATTACACCCAGGCCCTCGAAGCAGCGCAAAAGGCCGGCAGCAAGGCGCTGCTGAAAGACATCTACGAGTCGCTCTTCGAGTTTCACGACGAAAACGGCCGGAACGAGGAAGCCTACCAATGGCTGAAAAAGCTCGTGGCCATCAAGGACGAGCTCTACGACGAAGAGCGTACCCGCCAGCTCATCCACAACCAGATCCGCTACCAGACCGAGAAGAGGGAGGAAGAAGTCAAACTGCTGCGTGCCCGCGAGCTGCAAAACCAGATCATCATCCAGAATCAGCGCCTGCAGAACTACGCGCTCATCATACTCATCCTGCTGGTGCTGGCCGGCATCGTGATCCTGTACAATGCCTTCAAGCGGAAGAAGGCCTACAACGAGCTGCTCGAAAAGGAGGTGCAGAAGCGCACGGCCGAGCTGCAGCGCTACAACGAAGAGCTCGCCGCCTCGAACCGCCAGCTCGAACAGTCGAACATGGAGCTGGAACGCTTTGCCTACATCGCCTCGCACGACCTCAAGTCGCCCCTGCGCAACATCATCAGCTTCCTGAACCTCATCGAGCGCAAGGTGCGCCAGAACCCCGACCCCCAGCTGCTCGAATACCTCAAGTTCGCGACCGACAGCGCCAAGCAGATGCACCAGCTCATCCTCGACGTGCTCGAGTTTTCACGCGTCAACCAGGACGAGGTGGAGATGACCGACGTGGACCTCAACGACACGCTCGTCCTGGCACTGCGCAACCTCAAGGAGGAAATGTCGCAGAAGCACGCCGTCGTGGAAGCATCCCTTTTGCCCGTAGTGCATGCCAACTCGGTGTACATGCTCCAGCTGCTGCAAAACTTCATCAGCAACGGCATCAAGTACAACGAGAGCCGCATCCCCCTGGTCCAGATAGGCGTGGAAGACAAGGACGACCACTATCTGTTCCGGGTGCGCGACAACGGCATCGGCATCGAACCCGAATTCCACGACCAGGTCTTCGAAATGTTCAAGCGACTGCATACCCGCGAAGAATACCAGGGCACGGGCATCGGCCTGGCCATGTGCAAGAAGATCATCACGAAGCTGGGTGGGAAAATCTGGCTCGAGTCGGAGCCCGGCAAAGGGACGACTTTCTACTTCACTCTGCCCAAGCCGCAAGCCGCTTCCGCTTCCGCAAACGGTACCCGGGAACAAGCCGCCACCAAGACCGGTCAAAATGCGGATGCCGTGGCGACCTGATCGACGCCACGGCATCCGAGGTAAAACCCTGTGGAAAAAAGACCGTTGCCAGGGTGCGGCTCACCGTACCCTGCCCACCCTTTCGCCATCCTCGTACTCGACGATGAATGCGCGCTGGAAAGGCGCCACCTTGCGCACCTCTTCCAGCACGGCCTGCGCCTCCTCGAGCGAGAAGAAGCGGGCCAGCAACACGCGCGTCAGCTTCTTTTCGATGATGTACTCCGTCTCCAGCTCGCCCCATTCCTTCACGGGCTCGTAGCGCGGATGATCGGGGTTGTAATGCTTCACGGCGATGAGCTGGATCTTGTAGTACGTGCCCGGGAAGCGCTTCGCGCTGGTCAGCACCTCGTAGTTGTCGTACTTCGACCGGCCGCGCATGATGTAGGTGCCGTCTTCGCCCACGGCCACGGGAGGCAACAAACCTTCCTCGGGCTCGGCAGCGGGGCGCGCGGGCGTCGTGGGGCTGGAGGCTACCTCCTCCTTTTCCTCATCGGGTGGCCACGATTCGGGCGTGGTTGTCTGCGCCTCTGTCGCTACCGGCGCTTCCTCCTCATGGGCATGGGCCGGCTCATCGGGATGGTGCACATGCGTGTCGATGGCGGGCGGCAGCTCGGTGCCCGGCTCGTCGGGGATGGCATCCAGCGCTTCGAGATAGAGGGGCGCGCCGTACTCGGTAAAGGTGATGTAGTCGTCCGTGGAAAACTCATAGCTGGCAGGCAGGTAGCCTTCGGCCTCGGCCTCGATGCGGTAGTGCTGCTCCGGCTCGACATCGAAGCGGTAATAGCCGTTTTCGGAAGTGATCGAAGCCACCAGCCGGCGCGTGCCATCGTCGTTCAGGGCATATAGGCGCACGACCACGCCCGTGAGCCGCTCCTTGCTGCTCTTGTCCAGTATTTCGCCCTTGGCTACCAGCTCTACCGTCGGCTTTTTGCTGAAAGCGAAAAGATCCTCGTGGGTGGTCGTGATCTTTTCTACGTCGAAGGTGCGGTTCGACACGAAGTAGCCGCCTTTGCCGGAAGGCAATTCGATGTAGAAGAAGTCATCGGCCGGCGAGTTCAGGGGGATACCCAGGTTCTGGGGCTGCTCCCAGTGGCTCTTGGCTCCCTTGGCCCGGAACATGTCGAGCCCGCCGAGGCTCACGTGGCCGTTCGAGGCAAAATAGAGCTGGCCCGTGCGGCTGTCGTACCAGGGCGTGATTTCGTCGCCCATGGTGTTGATGTCCGACCCCGCATTGATGGGGTAGGAAAAGTCGATGTCGTTGCTGCGCAGGTCGCGGGTGGCATACCAGATGTCCATGCCGCCCTTGCCGCCTTCGCGGTTGGAAGCAAAGTACAGGATCTCGGTATTGCCGTCGTGCACCACGCAGGGGTGGGTGGTAGTGGCCTCGGGCTGGTTGATGTAGTCGCGCAGGCGCTCGGGCGTGCTCCAGGCGTTGCCCACGCGCTGGGTCACGTAGATTTCGCAGCGCGTGGTCAGGCCACCCCAGCTTTCTACCGACTTGCAGATGGTGAAGTAAAAACGCTTCTGGTCGGGCGAGAGCGTGCCATTGCAATAGTGGTCGTCGCGGATCTCGGGGAACGACTGGGGCACCACCGGCTTGGTCCACCGGCCATTCACCTTCTGCGTGCGGTAGATCTCGGCGCGGGTGCCCACGGTCGAGGAGAAATAGAGCACGTCATCGGACACGGGCAGGGGTGCGAACTCCGTTTCCGGCGTATTGACCGGCTCGCCCAGGTGCTCCACCGTCACCGCCGGATCGGGGCCCTTGGCCTGCAGCTCCAGGGCCAGCTCGCAGCCCTTGATCTCGGTCTGCACGATGTCGGTCACCACGCCCTTGTCGGCACCCTCGTAGCGTTGCAGGAACTCCCCGAACGCTTCGATGGCCTCTTCGTAGCGGCCGTCCTGCTTGAGCATCCGCGCGTACTTCAAGCCGATGAGCGGATACAGTTTTTCCTGGTCCTTGACATGGCGCCACATCTCGGCGGCATTGTGATAGTCGCGGATGATGAAGTAGCACTCGCCGGCCTTGTAGGCCAGCTCCTTGCGCCGCGTCTTTTGCTTGAAGGCCTCGCGGTAGTGCCAGGCCGCATCGGCGTACTGCGACTTTTCGTACAGTTTCTCCGCCAGCTTGAAATGCTTGCGCCAGCTCATTTTGTCGTCCTGTTGCGCGCGGGAGGCGGGCAGGATCCACAACAGGCACGCGATCAGCAGCAATGTTCTGCTCATGATGTTTGATTTTAACCGGAATTTGGGGGCACGCATTCGTGCCCTTTGTGTCAGGAGTTACGCAAGCCTTCGGGCAAGCGTTGCAGCAATTGGTCGATCACGCGGGGGTAGTGGGCGTGCTCGAGCGCGTGTACTTTCCGGGCCACGTCCTCGGGCGTATCGTCCGGATCGACGGGGCAACGGGCCTGAAACACGATGTCGCCCTCGTCATAGCGCTCATTGACGTAGTGGATGGTAATACCCGTTTCCCTTTCGCCATCAGCCACCACGGCCCGATGTACGTGCATCCCGTACATCCCCTTTCCCCCGTAGCGCGGCAGCAGTGCCGGATGGATGTTGACCATCCGCCCCCTGAATGCTTTCACCAGGTAGGCCGGCACGAGCCACAGGAACCCCGCCAATACCACAAAATCAATGCCGTACTGATTCAATGTTTTCAAAATATCTTCACTTTCGTAAAACGTCGCCCGGTCGATCACCATCGTGGGCACCCCGAAACGGCGGGCGCGCGCGAGCACACCGGCATTGGCCTTGTTGCTCACCACCAATGCCACCGACACGTCTGGCCTGTCGGCAAAGTATTCCATGATCTTTTCGGCATTGGTACCCGTTCCGGAAGCAAAAATGGCAAGGCGATGAGGCATGGACTGGCAGTTGGTTTTGCTGATCGGGTGCATCGTGCACCCACAAAGGTAACACGACACCAGCCCCTTGCCCGCCCGTTTGTGACGCCTTTCGGCAAAAAATCAACCCCGCTTCGGGAAAGTGAAGCGAGGTTGAAACTGCTCAAAAAAGCCTGAGGGATGGAAACAGATGGCTTGCATGGCTTCAGGCACCACACGCCCTGCACGCTACTCGAGCGTTACTTCGGCAGGGGCGTCGGTCAGCTTGAAGATGTCCGTTGGAGAGCAGCACTGGATGGCTCTGCTGCCACGGATGGCAATAGGCGCTTTGAGCAAATCGGGGTTCCTCATGATGATCTTGACCCAGCATTCTTCGTCGAAATCACGGCCACGGATGTGTGCCTGATAGTAGGGATGTGCCTTGTTCAGCAGCTCTTTCGGATGGAGACCAACGGCGTGCAAAATCTGTTGCCAGCTCGTGGGTGAGGAAGGGGCCTGACTGTAGGCATAGGCCCGCACGTGCCGCGAAATGCTTTTCGCGAAAGCCACCGTCTTGCGGTCGCTGGAGGATTCGGGATTGTAATAGATAAGAATTTCCCTCGGGTGAGTTTTCATAGACGATTATTTTGACAACAGGATTGGTTGTGCAAAAGTATATCATTTTTCAATTGAAAAGCAAAATTTTTCTTAAAACATTTTTCGTTGTTTTGATGTTCGTTCGGCTTCCGGACAAAAAACGAAAAGGCGTCGCATCCCCGCTCGGGGATGCGACGCCTTTTGGCGTAAGGGATTTCCTCCCGATCAGTACGACCAGAGGTCCTGCTCGAAGTTGAAGATCTCTTCTTCGATTTTTTGCCCCTCCAGCAACAGATCGATGCCGGTCAGGTAGTCCTGCAGTCGGCGATCGCGCACGTTGGAGGCCTTGTACACGTAGCTCGAGAAGAAGCGCATCTCGAACAGGTCTTCCCAGGTCATGGGGCTGGCATCGTTGAACTCGTTGAAGACGCGTTCACGTGCCAGCAGCTCGCGGGCATGCGGATAGTAGATCCAGAACAGGGGCTGCTCGAAGCGCACGTTGCCCTGGTCGTCCTTGTTCTCGTACAGGGGCGCGATGCCGAGGATGCGCACCTTCATCGTCGAGCTCTCCTCGTCGAAGAACCAGATCTCCTTGAGGCGATAGCGCTTGATGTCCTCGGGGTTGATGTCGTTGCGCACCACCTCGTACTTCTCCTCGTAGGTGTCGGGGTCGAAGATGGTGATGGTGTCCGTGACGCTCACCTTCGACGCCACCTCCGAGCGATCGAGCGGATGCTTGAATTCGTCGTCTTCCACGCTGTAGGCCGTCAGCTCGCCGCTGAGCACGCCTTCGAGCAGGATCTGGAAGAGGGGGCGCGGCGGATAGGCGAACGGCAGGTTCATCTTCTCGCGCACGTCGATGACGCGCCAGATGCGCTTCTCCCAGAAGATATCGGCCTCGCGCACATGGTCGTAGGGCAGCACGCGGTGCTCCACCACGGTGCGCTTCTCGACGATGTCGTCGATGGGCTGCTCGCCGTTGAGTCCGCTCGACTCGGTGAGGATGTTTTCGGGTTGTTGAGCCATTCCTGCGGCAGCGATCATCAGGAAGGCTGCCGTCATCACCAGTTGCTGGGCAAATTTCATTTGGACTGAATTTTTGCTGTGGTGGTCGCAGCCAACAAGCCATGCGGCGACCACCACAACCTGTCATTACTGAATGCGGAATACCATCGAGTTGATCTTCCGGGTCACCTTGTCGCCCGGGCAGCGGGCGCGCACGTTGTCGAAGTAGTACACGTCGCCAGGCTTGGCCGCACGCACCAGGCGCAGGGCGGCTTGCTGGAAGCGGCCGCCGCGGTTCTGCACCTCGACGGGGTCCTTGCGCGGCTGCACGCGGGTGAGCGTAAATCCGGCGATCTCGCACTTGGCGTCGAAGTCGAAATTGTCGAGCCAGGCCAATACGCCGGGCTGTGCCTTGAACTCGCCATTACCCATCGAACCGTCGGTTTTCTTGCCCAGCCGCGCTACGGGGTCGGGAATGCGCTTGACGCGGAATTGCGCGCGATGCGTGACACCACCGCCGCTGACGACCACGTAGCACTCATCGGTAGGCTGGGTCACGTTGACGATGTAGTGACTCTTGTCGCTACCAACCGGTCGGATCTTGCCGCCGCCACCCTGGATGCTCACGCGCAGGTCGCTGGTGGGGATACCGGCAGCCGACACGGTCACGGGGTTGTCCACGCCGATGTAGAACACGTTCATCTTGTCGGCAGAAACGGCGATCGAGCGCTCACCCACCTCGTACTCGAACTCCTTGGTGTAGGTCTTCACCTCGCCCGTCAGCGGGTTCTTCACGCGGATCTCTACCTTGTACTTCTTGGTACCGATCGAGGAGGTGGGTACCTCATAGGTGGCCTTGCCATCCTTCACGGGGTAACGCTTGCCATTGATGTAGATTTCGGTGTTGTCGCCGGCGGAGGTGCTGTAGGCGCTCAGGAAGACGTCAGCCACGTACTTGTCGCCCTTGATGACGTAGGACTTGCGGGCCGAGACGACCGGCTCGAACGCGTCGAACTTGATCTCCTCACCACTCACCTGCTTGAACAGGTGGTTGAGGATGGTGGTGTTCGAAGTCTTGGCGTCGGTCTGGATTTTGCGCAGCAGGGGGAAGACGGCCGCCACCGGCATCTGCCGGAACTTCCAGTCGGCCCAGCTCACCTTGTCTTTCGACTCTTTCCACTCTTCCTCTACCTCGAGCGGGATGGAGGCGACCAGCGCCGAATCGTAATCGACGAGCTTGAGCAGGCTGTCGCGCGTGGCCTGGATGCGGCGCTCCAGCTCGTAGCCCAGGGCGTCGGGCGTCTTGGGATTGCCATCGGGGCCCAGCACCAGCAGGCGCGTGGTGATGTCCTTGTCCTTCTTGCGCTTGGGCATCTCGGGATGCTCGGGGTTGGGGCCACCCGCGGCGTTGAACAGCGAGTCCCATACCACCTGCACGTAATCGACCAGCTCTTGGGTCAGCTCGTTGGCGCGAATGGCGGCCTGGCGGTAGGCCTCGTTCTGCTCGTTTTTATAGGCGTCGGCCTGTTTGTTGATATTGGCGAGTATCTGTTCGTTGGTGTTGTCCACGATTTCGTTGGAGTTCTTCAGGCCCTTGTCGAGCGAGAAGAAGGCATTCATCACCTCGGCAGATACGTTCAGCGCGAGCAGTGCGGTCAACACCAGATACATGAGGTTGATCATCAACTGCCGCGGCTCCTTGGGTATAGACATTGCAACTCTTTTTTGTGGTTTGACAATGGGTGCGCCATCCGTTTCCGGAAACGGTTGCCCGCCTCAGGTGCGAGGATGGGGACGGCGTCAGGCATTGTCCGAACGAACCGAAGCGATGGCGTTCAGGATGTTGCCGTACACGGTGTTGAGCGAGCCGAGGTTCTTGTTGAGCACGGCCAGCTGCTCCTTGAAGGCACGCGTGTCTTCGACCGAGTCGGCCAGGTCGGCCATGGCTTCGTTGAGCTTGGTGTAGAAGTTGTTCATGGCCTTGATCTGCTCACTGGTGCCCGAGAAGTCCACTTCCTGCAGGGCCTTGAGGGCCGACAGGTTTTTCGACATGGTCTGCAACTCGGCCAGCATGCCGCCCAGTTGCTGCTCGACCACCTCGCCGTTGAGGGGCTGTACGGCGGCACCGCCACCGCTGGCCACGCCGCCGAGCTGTTCGACGAGCGGCTGCATCGGCGCATTGTAATCACTCAAACCCGGGAAGAGCTTGTCCCAGTAGTAGTCGGGCTCGGGGCCAACGATACCCAGGAAAGCAAAGATGAACGCCTCAGTACACAGACCGATGGTCAGCATGGTGCTGGCCATCGACCAGCTCTCGAGCTTGGCCAGGGCACCCATCAGCACCACCGAAGCACCGATACCGATGATCAGGTTTTTGACGTACTTGAATCCCTTTGACTTCAGAAAACTCATCGCGTGATTTTTTTCAAGGTTTTGGAATGGTAGTTCAAAGCTTGGTTTTCGATTGTGGCTGCTGCACCTCGTGCGGCTGCCGCGATGGCCGCACCGCGATCCTTTTGCCGAAAGGCAGCTCACCTGCCGCAATGGCTGCGGCTCAGCATGTGTGCATCAGAAATCGTTGATCGAACGACCGAGGAACGTCAGGGCACAGCGGAAGCCGATGTACGACTTGGTGGTGTCCTGATACTCCCAGTGGCGGGTGCCCGTCTGCAGGAAGTAGCCGATGTCCTTCCACGAGCCGCCGCGGATCACCTTGCGCTTGTAGGCTTCGGGATCGCTGTCGCGGGCGTCGTAGCGGATGTCGGGGTTGAGGTCGTGATAGAACGAGTAGGCGTTTTCGTAGTATGCCGTAGCCGTCCACTCTGCCACGTTGCCGGCCATGTTGTACAGGCCGAAGTCGTTGGGGAAGTAGGCATAGGCGTGTACGGTGTACATGCCGCCGTCCTCGGGGTAGTTGCCGCGGCCGGGCTTGAAGTTGGCCAGCAGGCAGCCCTTGGCGTTGCGCAGGTAGGGACCGCCCCACGGATAGGGCGCCAGGTCATGACCGCCGCGTGCGGCGTATTCCCACTCGTGTTCGAAGGGCAGGCGGAAGTCTTCGGTATTGACGCCGTCGTTGCGCACGGCCTGGTAGGTGTCCCACAGCTTGGTGCGCCAGTAGCAGAAGGCGTTGGCCATGTGCCAGTTGACGCCCACCACGGGGTAGTCGTCGAAAGCGGGATGCCAGAAGTAGTTCCGCGTCATGGGCTCGTTGTACGAGTAGGCAAAGTCGCGGATCCAGACCAGCGTGTCGGGGTAGATGTTGATCACCTTGCGCTTGATGAAAGCGCTGCGCGGCGAGCGGCCGCGGTCGTGCGCCGCCTTCTGCCAGTCGTACCACTCGTACTCGTACATCATCTTGCTGACGTCGAGCTCGCGGCGGCCGGCAAAGCGATCGTCGCCCTGGTAGAAGAGGTCCTCGAGCGTCTCGTCGCTCCAGTCGATCTCGTACTCCCAGTCGATGCGCTCCTCACCCGTCACCGGATCCTCGATGTAGTGGTCGAGATAGGCGTGGGCGATCGAGTCCTTGACCCAATAGACGAACTGGCGATACTCGTTGTTGGTGATTTCGGTATCGTCCATGTAGAAGCCCTGGATCGAGATCGTCTTGGCGCGCTGCACGAAGGTGTTGCTGATGTCCTGGTCGGAGGGACCGATGTGGAGCGTGCCGGAGGGGATGTACACCATCCCGTAGGGGTTGATGCCTTTCCAGCTCGGGCGATCCTGTACGCCGATGAGCTGACCGCTCTCTTTTGATCCACAAGAACTTAGTACCAGCGTCAGCACAAGGAATGCTGACAGGGAAAGCAATAGTTTTTTCATGTTGATACCCGAGTTTTCCTCTTTTTCAGATAGCGACGGTAAATATAGACCGATAGCGAATTATCCAAAAAGCGATTTACCAGTTTTGCCAAACAGGCTGCAAAGTACGGAACAAGCGCGCAATCAACGCCTCGCAAAATTTCGATAGTATGGCAGCCCGACAAATTTTAACATGCCCGCCCGGAAAAAAAGCGCGCCAAGCCGGCTGCTCACAGATCTCTGGGGTTGTAAATGATGGGCGGCAGTTTGCCCTTGCCTATGGGTTTGCCCAGGTTGTAGCGCACGATCAGCTCGTGCGAGCCATTGGCCGCCTGCTGCAAGGGGCCCAGCCCCATGTCGTAACTGTAGCCCAGCCACCACTGCTCGCCCAAACGCACGCCCAGCAGCACGGCGGCGGCATCGAGGGTGGCAGAGCTGTACCCGCGCACCGACAGGCCACCAAAGATATTATCGTTGAGCTGGGCCAATAGCGAAATATCCGTTTGCGTCTGCACGACGTCAGATTTTACCAGCACCGACGGCAACAATACCACCGAGCGCGACACGTCCCAGCTGTATCCCGCCGAAAAAACGATGGTCCGGTCGAGCTGAAAAGCGAACTGCTCGAAGCTCAGTGCCGGTGCCGTGAGGTGCTGCACGGCAAGACCCGCGCCAAACTTTTGCGTAAGCAGGTAGATGCCCGCGCCAAAGGTGGGCACCGAGGCCCGCGTCAGCCCATCGGGCAACAGGTCGTCCTGGTGGTCGATGGGAGCGGGCTCGGGCAGATATATGCCGTCGGGCGTGCGGATGCGGGCGCCATCGAGCTGGCGCTGCACCATGCCGCCCTCCACGCCGATCGACAGGATGGTGG
Organism: uncultured Saprospiraceae bacterium; assembly: GCA_964401445.1. Classification (GTDB taxonomy): domain Bacteria; phylum Bacteroidota; class Bacteroidia; order Chitinophagales; family Saprospiraceae; genus WFYJ01. The sequence goes on from CAYNYN010000051.1 coordinate 11,505, forward strand.
TGCGGCTCAGCTCCAGCTGGTAGTTCCATGCGGCAGCCAGCTCGCTGACCTGCCACAGGCCCAGCTCGTGGCTTTTGAAGCGCAGGCCTGCCCCGCCGCTGGCGAGGTAGACGGGCATGTGGGCGTTGAAGCTGCGGGTGAGCGGGCTGCCCGGGTGCTGCACCCACTGCTTGCGCAACATGCCCGTGAAGACGAGCGAGCCATCCATGCCGGCCCAGGCGGGGTTCCAGCCGAAGGGGTCCCACATGTACCACGTGTGCTGTATGGCCTGCTGGCTTTTTGCCGAAAGGCTGAAAGCCACGAGTAGCGCTATGGTCCAGATCCATCTCATAAGCGGGTGGTTTTGGCGGGTTCAGGCAGGTGGGCGCATCAGCGCCAGCAGCTCTTCTGCTTTTCGAACGGGGCGAAGGCAGGCGTATTGCCGGCACAAATAAATAAGCGCTTCGTCCTCGGCGCCACTGCGGCCGGCCAGCAGGGGCCAGCGGTCGTCGGCCGCCTCGGCGTACTGCAACACGTGCTCGGGCAGGTAGTGGCGCCACACCTCGGCCGCCTTGCGGGCGGCATCCGGCCCCACGATGGCGATCTCGGGCAGCCCCCACACCTCGTTGGCCAGCGCCACGGCCCAGTGCGCCATGGCCAGCGGGTAGCGCGCCACCGAGTCCGACACCACGCGCAGCATGCGCTCGGCCAGCACAGCCCACTCGTCGCGGTGCAGCAGCACGGCCAGCCGTTGCAAATTGCGCGCCATGACGGCATTGCCCGAGGGCGTGGCCGAATCGAAAAACTCGATGCGGGGCGTCACGCGGCGGTCGTGGGCCGGCGATGAAAAATAGAACAAACTGCGCTGGCGGTCAAGGAAAACCTCGATGACGTACTCGGCAATCCGGGCGGCCCGTTCGACATGCGACAGGTCGCCCGTCGTTTCGGCCGCTTCCAGCAGCGCCTCGATGAGGTTGGCGTAGTCGTCGAGGTAGGCGTCGTAGCGGGCCTGGCCGTCTTTCCAGGTGTGGTACATGGCCGGCCCCTCGCCCTGGCGCAGGTGCTCCAGCGCGAAGTGCAGGGCCTTCAGCGCCCGCTCCGTCCATTCGCTGCGACCGAAGGCCCTGCCGGCCTGCAGCAGCGCCGTCACCATGAGCATGTTCCAGTCGAGCAGCACCTTGTCGTCGCGGCCGGGGCGCACCCGTTCGTTGCGGCGGGCCAGCAGGCGTCGTTTGGCGGCAGCCAGCTTTGCTTTCAGCTCGGCCACGCTCAGGCCCTGCCTTTCGGCAAATGCTTCCTCCGCATGCGGCCGATGCAGGATGTTCTTGCCTTCCCAGTTGCCCTCCTCGGTCACGTCGTAGTAGGCGCAAAACAGCTGGGCCTCGTCGCCCAGCACCTCCTCCACTTCTTTTTTCGACCACACGTAGAACTTGCCCTCCTCGCCTTCCGAGTCGGCGTCAAGGGCCGAATAGAACGCCCCCTCGGGATGGCTCATCTCGCGCTCCACCCATTCGATGGTCTCGGCTACCGCCTCGCCAAACAGGTCGCGCCCGGTGTGCTGCCAGGCCGCCACGAGCGAGCGGACGAGCAGGGCGTTGTCGTACAGCATCTTCTCGAAATGGGGCACGAGCCAGCGCTCGTCGGTGGCGTAGCGCGCCAGGCCACCCCCGAGCTGGTCGTAGATGCCGCCGCGCACCATTTGCTCCAGCGAAAACAGGGCGTGCTGCAGCGCCTCGTCCTGGCCGGTATGGAAGTGGTATTGCATCAGCCAGTCGAGGGCCATGGTCTGCGGAAACTTGGGCGCACCGCCGAAGCCGCCATGCACCAGGTCGGCCTGCACGACGAGCTGCTTGTAGATGGCGTGCAGCGTCTCCTCCGACCAGGGCGGCTGCTCGCCTTCGAGGCGGTCGAGCTGCAGCAGGGGCGTGTCCTTGCCCTGCAGTGCCTCTTCGATGCGCCGGGCCTGCCGGTAGATGGTGTCGCGGTCTTCGCGCCACAGTTTGGCGATGTAGTGCAGCACCTGCACCCAGGAAGGACGGCCGTGCGCCGGCCGCGGCGGAAAGTAGGTGCCGGCATAGAAGGGTTTGCCTTCGGGCGTGAGGAAGACGTTGAGCGGCCAGCCCCCCGAGCCGGTGAGCAGCTGGCACACGTCCATCAGCATCTGATCCACGTCGGGCCGCTCCTCGCGGTCCACCTTGACGTTGACGAACAGCATGTTCATCAGGCCGGCCACGTCGGGGTCTTCGAACGACTCGTGCGCCATGACGTGGCACCAGTGGCAGGTGCTGTAGCCCACACTCACCAGCAGCGGCTTGTCCTCCCTGCGCGCCAGCTCGAAAGCCTCGTCGCCCCACGGATACCAGTCCACCGGATTGTCGGCATGCTGCAGCAGGTAGGGACTCGTCTCGTATTGCAGTCGGTTCATGGTTCGGCGGTTTCCCCAAAGAAAGGGATTTTCGCCTGCCCCGTCGGTGCCGCCGGTCACGCGACCGCCCGCCGAAGCCGGGGTGCCCCCTCATTGCGGGGCGAAAGCGCGGCGCAGCAGGGCCGCCGCCTCGCGCAGCGTCTCCTCCTTTTTGGCGAAGCAGATGCGCACCACGCGGGCATCGTAGCCGTCCGAGTAGAAAGCCGACACCGGGATGGTGGCCACCCCCTTCTCGACGGTGAGCCAGCGCACGAAGTCTGCGTCGGGCAAGTCCGAGGCGGCCGAATAGTCATAGAGCTGGAAGTAGGTGCCGGCACAGGGCAGCGGGCGCAGGGGCGTGTCGGCCAGCGCCTCCTGCAGCAGGTCCCTTTTTTTCTGGAAAAACGGCGCCAGCGATTCCCAGCGTTCGGGCTTTTCGAGCCAGGCGGCCAGGGCGTGCTGCACGGGCGTATTGACCGAGAAGACCACGAACTGGTGGATCTTGCGAAACTCCTCGGTGAGGGGCGGGGGCGCCACGCAGTACCCCATTTTCCAGCCCGTATTGTGGAAGGTCTTGCCAAAGGAAAAGGTGGCGAAGCTGCGCCGGCGCAGCGCGGGGCGCGACAGCACGCTGCGGTGGTGCTGCCCGTCGAACACGATGTGCTCGTACACCTCGTCGCTCAGCACGATCAGGTCGTGGCGCTCGGCCAGCCGTTCCAGGGCCGCCAGGTCTGCTTCCGCAAAAATCTGCCCGGTGGGGTTGTGCGGGTTGTTGACGATGATCAGGCGGGTGCGCGCCGTGCAGGCGGCTGCCACCGCGTCCCAGTCCACGCGATAGGCGGGCGGACGCAAGCCGATGGGCACCACGCGGCCCCCGTTGAGGCGGACGGCGGGCGCATAGCTGTCGTAGGCCGGCTCGAGCACGATCACCTCGTCGCCGGGATGCACCACTGCCGAGATGGCCACGAACAGGGCCTCGGTGGCGCCGGCAGTGACGGTGATCTCCGTTTCGGGATCGACGGCGACGCCCTGCGTGGCTTCGATCTTGCGCGCAATGGCCGACCGCAGCGCGGGCACGCCCGCCATCGGGGCATACTGGTTGTAGCCCTTGCGCATGAAGTGGTGTACCAGATCCTGCAAGCCCTCTTCGCAGTCGAAGTCGGGAAAGCCCTGGGCCAGGTTGACGGCGCCGTGCGTGCGCGCCATGACCGACATGACGGTGAAGATGCTGGTGCCCACGTCGGGCAGACGCGAGCGGAGGGTGTTCGGCTGACTCATGGATTGTACTTTTCGTAAATGGCAGTGATGGCGCGGGCCAGCTCCTCGTCCTTTTCCGTCACGACGCCGCCGGCATCGTGTGTGCTCAGGCTGATCTCGACGGTGTTCCACACGTTGCGCCAGTCGGGATGGTGGTTGCGCTTCTCGGCCTCGAAGGCCACCTCCGTCATGAAGGCGAAGGCCCGGCTGAAGTTTTCAAACCGGAAAGTGGCTTTCAGCTTGTCGTCTTCCTTTTTCCACATGAGCGAGAGGTTTTTGCATGGACGATAGACGATGGAC
>CAYNYN010000052.1:0-7639 GCA_964401445.1 uncultured Saprospiraceae bacterium
CGCCGCTATCGCTTCGGCAGGCTGCGGTTTCAGTGAGGATGGGATGGTTGAGACTCGCTATCGCTCGGTGTTGATACGCCGCCAAAGGCGGCGATGTTGAGACGCGGCTTCGCCGCGATGTTGAGATGCTCCATCGCAAGATCGAGGAATGCTTGTGCGAGCGCAACATACAAGGAACCGAGGATTCGACTTCCCGTTCGATTATCATTTTGATTTACAATCAGTTGTTACGCTATTCAAAGAACACCGGCAAAAAGCTGCGTTTTGGCTGCGTCATGCTGCGTCTGGAAGCTGCGGTTTTAGAAACCAGAGGCTAATCTTCCCAAACCACTTCGTAACGAGTATACATCGGGACAGGCTGCGGCTTCCCCGATAATCGGGACAGGCGCCGCGATGTTGAGATAAAAAATACGTGGCGTTACGCCGTGACGCGAGGCAAACCCTCTGCGCGCGACTTTCTTCCTTTCCCAATCCAATCTGCCTGGGGGATGTCCCTGTGGCTCAGTGCTTCAGCCCGAACACGCGCCGGATGGTGCCGACGGGCAGGGCCGCCCAGGCGCGCTCGTGGAAGTAGTAGAGGGCGATCTTCAGGAACAGCTCGAGGCCGGCCACGATGGACGACTTTTGCAGCACGTCTTCGCAGCCCGCACCGTGGAAGATGAAATAGGCCAGCGTGAAGGTAGTGGCCGTGGCGATCAGTCGCCAGGTGATGGCCTTGAGGATGCTTCGCAAGTGGGATTCGCGCATGATTCGGGGTTTGGGGTTCGTGTTTCGGATGGTGGGCCAAAAATAAACCCGATTCCGCTATCGGTCTTGCTCCCTGCCCCTGCCATTCCCGACGTTCAACCGGTGCGGCCGGCCCGTGCCAGCATCTCTTCCAGCATCTGGTGCGAAAAGCGGCCGTAGGTGAAGCCCACCAGCTTGTGCAGCGGCAGGTCGTACAGCACCGTCCGCATGAACGCGATGCCTTCGGGCGGAGCATCGGGGCCGGCCATCTCGCGTGCAAGCGCTTCGACCATAGGCTCGAGGCGCTGTTTGCCGAAAGGCAGCTGCATCCAGTCGCGCACCGGCGAAAACCGATCGAGTACGGGCGGCAGCTGGGGCGCCACCACCTCGATGCGGGTGCGCAGGCGGATGTCGCGCGACGAGGCGCCCACGCGCAGCTCGTACGTCCCGCCGAGCGGCACGCGCTCGTTGCGGCGCCGATCCCATCGGCTGAAGGCGTCGGGGGACACGCGGAGCCGTACCTCCCCCTCTTCTCCGGCTTCGAGTGCGATTTTGGCGAAAGCCGCCAGCTCCTGCTCGGGCAGGCGTTCGTCGGTGGCCGGGCCGTGCACGTAGAGCTGTACGACTTCGGCGCCGGCGCGCGGGCCGGCATTGCGTATGCGCACCTGCAGCTCGAGGGGCTCGTCGGCGGTGTATGGCGTGGGGCCGGCTTCCAGGCCGAGATACTCGAAAGTGGTGTAGGCAAGGCCATGGCCGAAGGGCCAGAGCGGCTCGATGCGGCGGGTGTCGTACCAGCGATAGCCCACGAACAGCCCTTCGCCGTAGGGCGCCACGCCCTGCGCGCCTGGCCAGTCGAGCCAGGCAGGCGTGTCTTCGAGGCGTGCGGGCCACGTCTCTGCCAGCTTGCCCGAAGGCGATACGGCGCCGGTGAGGATGCGGGCCAGCGCCACGCCACCGCCCTGGCCGGGCAGGCCGGCCAGCACGATGGCAGGCACCTCGTCGCGCCACGGCATGGCCACGGGTGCGCCTGCGGTGAGCACCACGACGGTGCGCGGCTGCACCGCAGCCACGGCCCGGATGAGGGCCGCGTGGCCGGGCGGCAGGTTGAGGTGGGTGCGATCGAAGCCTTCCGACTCGTAGCTGTCGGGCAGGCCCACGCACAGCACGGCCACCTCGGCGGCGCGCGCCTTGCGCTGGGCCTCGTTGATGCGGGTCTCGTCGATGGCGCCGTCGGCGGGGTAGCCTTCGGCCCAGGTGAGGCGGGCCGACGGCATCTGCTCGCCGAGGGCGTCCCACAGGGTGCTGATGCGCGTGGGCACGACGTGGGAGCTGCCGCCCCCCTGGATGCGCGGTTTTTGCGCGAAAGCGCCGATGACGGCCACGCTGCCGACGCCGGTCAGCGGCAGCAGGTCGCCCTCGTTTTTGAGCAGCACGATGGATGCTGCCGCCGCCTCGGCAGCGAGGGCGTGGTGGGCGTCGTAGTCGGCCACGCAGGGCGTGCGCGCGGCCTCGTGCACGTGCCGGACCACCTCGAGCAGCTCGTCCACCAGCTCGTCGAGCTGGGCCTCGCTGATGCGTCCTTCTTCGAGGGCCTGGCGCAGCACCGCCGCCGACACGCCGCCATTGCCCGGCATCTCGAGGTTGAGGCCTGCCAGCGCAGCCGCCGCCCGATCGTTGACGGCGCCCCAGTCGGACAGGGCGATGCCGCGGAAGCCCCAGCGCTGGCGCAATACCTCGCGCAGCAGCCACGGATTTTCCGAACAAAAGCGGCCGTTGAGCTGATTGTAGGCCGTCATGATGGCCAGGGGGCGCCCCTCGCGCACGGCGATTTCGAAGTTGCGCAGGTAGAGGTCGTGCAGGGGGCGCGCCTCCACGCGCGCATCGATGCGCATGCGGTCGGTCTCCTGGTTGTTGACGGCCAGGTGCTTGGGGCAGGCCGCCACGCCCTGGCGCTGCACCCCCCGGATGAAGGCCGCGGCCAGCTTGCCGCTCAGCAGCGGGTCTTCCGAGTAGTACTCGAAGTTGCGCCCACCCAGCGGATGGCGCTTGAGGTTGAGGCCGGGGCCCAGCAGCACGTGCACGCCCTGGTGGCGACACTCGCGCCCGATGGCCTCGCCCACGCGTTCCAGCAGCGCCGCGTCCCAGCTGCAGGCCAGCGTGGCGGCCGTGGGAAAGCAGGTGGCCGGCAGGCTGGTGCCGATACCCGTCTCTTCGAGGCCGGCCGCCTTGCGCAGGCCATGAGGGCCGTCGGCGAGCCAGATGGCCGGTATGCCGAGCCGCTCGACGGGCTGCGTGGTCCAAAAATCGCGGCCGGTGAGCAGGCTGATTTTTTCTTCGAGGGTAAGCGACATGGTGGTTGGTTTTCAGATGGACGATGGACGAAGGACGATAGACGATGGATGGGGGCTCTTGCAGGCAACGCGCTCTGCTCTCAGTCTCTCCTTCTCTCCGTCACTCTGTCTCTCCGTCTCAATGGTTGAGCGTTGAGGGTGTAGCGTTGAGGGTTTTTTCAAAAAGGAACCGATTTTACCTTACGCCGTGGTCACGCCTCACTCAATCCCTCCGTTCTTCGGTTCCGCCATCTTTTAAAACCGCAGCTTTCAGACGCAGAGGGAGGCTATTTTTCTTACACAGAGTTTCACAGCGCACGCACAGAGAGCCACAGAGGCTGGTAAAACCGGGTGAATCGGTGAAACCGGCCAAATCGGTTGCTCACTCCCCACGCAGTCTCTCCCTCTTTCCGTCCCCTGGGTTTTTCCAAACGTTTACGAGCCTTTCCGAAGGCTCGTAAACGTCTCTCCTCTCTCTTCACTCCTCTCTCCTCTCTTCATCACTCTGTCTCTCCGTCTCCCCTCGTCTGCTATCTTTGGGTCGCATTTTGCGAAAGCAAAAGAAAACAAAAAATGGAAGAGCCAAAGCTGCACTACGACATCCGCGTGTACGGCAAGGTGCAGGGAGTGTGGTATCGGGCCAGCACGCGCCAGAAAGCCGAAGAGCTGGGACTGACGGGCTTCGTGCAAAACATGCCCGACGGCAGCGTGTACATCGAAGCCGAGGGCCCCAAGGCACGGCTCGACGCACTGGTGGCCTGGTGTCACGAAGGTCCGCCGCTGGCGCGGGTGTCGCGTGTCGAAGTGCATGAAGGCCCTCTGAAAGGCTTTTCCGATTTCGTGATCCGCAGATAACCGATTGTCATGGCCGAGCCGCTGACCGAACCGCAAGCATCGCCCCCGCCCGAGAGTGCCCGTGGTCTGTGGCAGGCCATGCGCGCCTTCCTGCGCGACCGTTTCAACCTGCAGGAGGATCGCGCCAACGAGCACAAGACGATCGAAGAGATCGAGCGCAGCGTCGAGTTTCGGGGCGCCAACCTCTGGATCCTGATGTTCGCCATCATGGTGTGCTCGGTGGGGCTCAACGTCAACTCCACGCCGGTGGTCATCGGCGCCATGCTCATCTCGCCGCTGATGGGGCCCATCATGGGGGTGGGCCTGGGCATGGGCATCTTCGATCAGGAGCTGATCGTGAAGTCGCTGAAAAATCTGGGCGTGGCCGTGCTGATCAGCGTGCTCACCTCGGCGCTCTACTTCCTCATCACGCCGCTGCAGGAGGCCCAGTCGGAGCTGTTGTCGCGCACGCAACCCACGCTGTGGGACGTGCTCATCGCCTTCTTCGGCGGGCTGGCGGGCATCGTGGCGGGCTCGCGCAAGGAGAAGTCGAATGCCATACCGGGCGTGGCCATCGCCACGGCGCTGATGCCGCCGCTATGCACGGCCGGCTATGGGCTGGCCACCTCGCAGTGGAACTACTTCTTCGGCGCTTTTTACCTGTTTTTCATCAACAGCGTGTTCATCAGCGTGGCCACCTGGCTCATCGTGCGCGCCCTGGGCTTCCACCTGAAGGAATACGTGGACAAGGACCGCGAGCGACGCGTGCGGCGCTTCGTGCTGCTGCTGGCCGTGGCGACCATGATCCCCAGCGTGCCCACGGCCATCCGGGTGGTGCGCGCCACCGTCTTCGAGCGCAATGCGCGCACGTTCGTGCAAAACGAGCTGCAGCGCCCCGGCTCGCTCATCGTTCGGGAAAACTTTTCGTGGAACGCGACGCCGCCCCGCATCGAGGTGGCCATGATCGGCGATCCCTTGCCGGCCGAGGAGCTGGCGCGTGCCCGCACTCGCCTGCCACAGTATGGTCTTGCCGGCACCGAGCTCATCGTGCGGCAGTGGAGCACGCGCGACAGCATCTCGTCGGCCGAGCTGCAGGCCCTCAACGAGCGCCTGCGCACCAGCCTGCTCGAGGAGTTCTACCACAAGGCCGAGACCCAAATCCTGGCCAAGGAACACGAGGCGGACAGCCTGCGCCGCATCCTGCAGCAGCTCGAGGCTCAACGCCTGCCCGTCGACAAAATCGCCGCCGAGGCGCGTGCCATCGAGCCCGACCTGACGAGCCTCTCCGTGGCCCAGACCGTCGAGGTACAGCTCGACTCCATGCGCCAGGACACCATCCTGCTGTTGTATGCGCGCTTCCGCAAACGCCAGCCACGCGCCGATCTGGAGCGACTCGAGGCATGGCTCAAGGCACGTACCGGTGCCCCGAAGGTGCGGCTGGTGGTGGAGTAGGGGGGCGATGACCTGCCACCATTGGCGTCGGTGTCCTATCTTTCGCAATGCCGGCCTGATCCTTTTGCTGACGACAACCCGTGCGTATGCGCATTTTCATTCTTTCACGGGGCGCTTACCTCTATTCCACCCAGAGCCTGATCAATGCGTGCTATCGCAAGGGGCACCAGGTGCGCGTGCTCGATCACATGCAGTGCGACCTGGTGATCGGCCCGGAGCTGTACGTCAACCACCTGGGCGACGAGATACGCGAGGTGGACGCCATCATTCCCCGCATCGGCGCCTCCGTGACGCGCGAAGGGGCCGCCGTGGTGCGCCACTTCGAGCTGATGGGTGCCTGCACCACCGTACGGGCCGATGCCCTGCTGCGCGCCCGCGACAAGCTCGTGACCCTGCAGATCCTCGCAGCACACGGCCTGCCCGTGCCCCGCACCTGGGCCATCCATCATACCGAACAACTGCCGTTTGCCATCAAGGCATTGGGCGGACTGCCGCTGATCGTAAAGGTGATGGAGAGCACGCACGGGGCAGGTGTCCTTTTGGCCGAAACGGCGCAGATGCTGCTCACCATGGTCAACACCCTGCTGCACAGCAACCAGCCCTTCCTGCTGCAGGAGTACATCCGCGAGGCGGGCGGCGCCGATCACCGCATGCTGGTGGTGGGCGATCGCGTGGTGGCAGCCATGCGGCGGCAGGCATCGCCCGGCGAGTTTCGCAGCAACCTGCATCTGGGCGGTGCCGGCGTGCGCATCGTGCCCAGCCCCAAGGAGCAGCAGCTGGCCCTGACGGCCACGCGCCTGTTGGGCGTGAGCGTGGCCGGCGTGGACATCATACCCAGCAGCCGCGGCCCCCTGATCATGGAGGTCAACGCCTCGCCCGGCCTCGAAGGCATCGAGCATGCCACCGGCGTGGACATCTCGGGTGCCATCGTCCGATGGCTGGAACGGGAGGTGCGGAAGAGCAGGCGAAGGGTGAGGCGAGAAGAGTGAGGAGTGAAGAGAGAGGAGAGGCCATCCGTCCATGGTCCATCGTCCTCTGTGCACCCTTCAGCCCAGCTTGCTGCTCATGATGATGCCCCCGCCGATGAGGTCGTCGCCTTCGTAGAAAACGGCCGACTGGCCGGGCGCCACGCCCCGCACGTTGGCGTGGAACTCGACTTCGACCACGTCGCCGCGCTGGCGCAGCGACGACCAGGTGCCGTTGTCTTTGTAGCGGATGCGCGTGACGGCTTCCATGCCCTCGGGGATGGTGGCGTACTTCTGCAGGTTGAGCTTGCCGACGGTCATGCCGTTGCGGATGAGCTCGTCCATGGTGCCCAGCACCACCGTGTTCGTCTCCGGAATGATTTCGGTGACGTACATGGGCTGGCCCAGCGCGATGCCCAGCCCCTTGCGCTGACCGATGGTGTAGAAGGGGTAGCCCTTGTGGCGGCCCAGCACCTCGCCTTTGGTATTGACGAACAGGCCGCCGTCCACCTTCTCCTCGAGGCCGGGCACGCGGCGCTTGAGGAAGCTGCGGTAGTCGTTGTCGGGCACGAAGCAGATCTCGTAGCTCTCGGCTTTCTTCGACAGGTCGATGTAGCCCCAGTCGGCCGCCATCTGGCGCACCTCGTCCTTGGTGTATTCGCCCAGGGGGAAGCGGGTGCGGCGCAGGCACTCCTGACTCAGGCCCCACAGCACGTACGACTGGTCTTTGCGGGGGTCCTTGCCTTTCGAGATGTACAGGCGCCCTTCGTGCTCTTTGATGCGCGCATAGTGACCCGTGGCGATGAACTCGCAGTCGAGCGCGTCGGCACGGCGCAGCAGGGCATCCCATTTGATGTGGGTATTGCACAGGACGCAGGGGTTGGGCGTGCGGCCGGCAAGGTATTCCTCCACGAAGTTGTCGATGACGTAGTCGCCGAACTCGTCGCGGATGTCCACGATGAAGTGGGGGAAGCCCTTGTCCACGGCCACCCGGCGGGCATCGTTGATGGAGTCGAGGCTGCAGCAGCCCGTCTCCTTGCGCGAGCCGCCCGAGTTGGCGTAGTCCCACGTCTTCATCGTGATGCCGATGACTTCGTAGCCCTCTTCGTGGAGCATCATGGCGGTGACGGTGCTGTCGATGCCGCCACTCATGGCTACCAGTACGCGTCCGTGCTTACTCATGTTCTTTTTCTTTCTTTGACGATGGACGATGGACGATAGACTATGGACTATGGACTTTCTATAATGGACGTCGTCACGGCGTCACGTGTCACGTCGTCACGTGTCACGGCATTACGCCGGGTAAATGCTCAACGCTACACGTGCAACCAT
>CAYNYN010000052.1:7739-15420 GCA_964401445.1 uncultured Saprospiraceae bacterium
AAATGCTCAACGCTACACGTGCAACCATTTTGGGTGTCCCCGGATTCTCTTGTTCCCCGCCTTTTCGCTTTCGCAAATTGCGGAAGGGAAACAAGCCGATGCAACCGAAAGTTGCTTATTTTACCGCAAGGTCGCATCTTGCACTCTACTCCCCACACTATCGCCCTGCCCGATCGATTACGTCCGGATTTCCAAAATGTTTGCAAAGGTAGCGGTCTGTGCCATTTTATGGCCAGCAAACCGAACGGAACGAGTGGAGGCCGCCTTCCGGCAAAATTGGAACCGGCAGCAGGGCCCCACTTCGAGATGTGATCGTGCAGGGTGCGTGGGCAGAGCCCGACCACGGGTTTTGGCGCAAGCCGAACAATGATGAGACCCCAAAGCGTTTTCGAACCAAATCTGTAAGACGATGAAACACTTCTTCACCCTTCTTTTCGCCTTCGCATGTGCGAGTGTGGCCCTCAGTGCCCAGGATGCCGAATACGGCCTGGCTTCTTACTACGCCGACAAGTTTGCCGGCAAGCCCACCGCGAGTGGTGAGCTCTACGACCCGGCCAAGATGACGGCGGCACACAAGACGCATCCTTTCGGTACCATCCTGCGCGTCACGCGCCTGGACAACGGCAAGTCGGTCGAGGTGCGCGTCAACGACCGCGGCCCCTATGTGGCCGGCAGGGTGGTGGACGTGTCGCGCGCTGCCGCCGAGAAGCTCGACCTGATCAAGGATGGCATGGCACGGGTCAAGGTGGAAGTGGTGCGCCTGCCGGGCGAGACGGCTCGCCGGGTCGAATCCAAAGCACGCGAGACGGCGCCCAGGCCCGAGAAAAAGGCCGAGGTGGAAGTGACCACCTACGACGAGCCGGCAAAGACCACGCCTGCCAAGCCTGCTGCACCCGCTCCGAAGAAAACGGCCTCTACCGCGCAGCCCAAGCCTCAGAAGCCCGCCACGGCAGCGAAGAAGGAGGAAACGATGCGCGCCAAAGAGGGCACGCTCGTGCGCCAGTTCAAACAATACGGCCTCTACCAGGTGCGCCTCGAAAAGCCGGCCGCGAAGGGCTTCGGCGTGCAGGTGGCTTCGCTGAGCAGCACCGAGAGCGTGCTCAAGCAGATTGCCGACCTGCAGGCCAAGTGGTTCGACGAGATCCTGCTCAAGATCGAGGAAAGCCCGACGGGCAAGCCCGTCTACAAAATCATCCTGGGGGCGTTCGAGACGCGCAAGGAAGCCGAAGCCTACAAGGAGAGCCTCAGGAAAAAGTACAAGATGGAGGGCTTCGTCGTGCCGCTGAGCGAGCAATGAGCCGGTTCAGGCCTTCTCGAGCGTGAAGCCGAAAGTGGAGCCCATGCCCACCGAGCTGCGCACGTTGATGGTCTGGTGGTGCGCTTCGATGATGTGCTTGACGATGGACAGGCCCAGGCCCGAGCCGCCGCGCTCGCGCGAGCGGCTCTTGTCGACGCGGTAGAACCGATCGAACACGTGGTTGATGTGCTCGGGCGGGATGCCGATGCCGTTGTCGGCCACCTCTACCAATACGAGCGACTCCATGTCGTACAGGGCCACCTTGGTGTGGCCGCCCTCCTTGCCGTACTTGATCGAGTTGCTGATGAGGTTGATGAGCACCTGCCGGATGCTCTCGCGGTCGGCGCGCACCATGAAGTGCTGGCTGGCCCCCTCCTTGAACATGAGGCGGATGTTGCGCTGGCGCGCCTTCATCTCCAGCTCGTCGAACACTTCCTCCACCAGCGTCCGGATGTCGAACACCTGCATGTCGAGGATCATCTCGCCCGACTCGAGGCGTGAGATGGCTTCGAGGTCTTCCACGATGGTCAGCAGACGCTCCACGTTTTTGGCGGCGCGGCTCAGGTAGTCGCGGTTGATGGCGGGGTCTTCGAGGCCGCCGTCGAGCAGCGTCTCCAGATAGCCCTGGATGTTGAAGATGGGGGTCTTCAGCTCGTGCGACACGTCGCCGATGTAGCGGCGGCGGTATTCCTGCCACTTCTTCAGCTCGGCAATCTCGCGCGCCTGCTCGTCGGCCCACTGGGCCACCTCTTTTTCCACTTCCTCGATGATGGGCGTGTCGATGTTGATGGCCGACTGTTTTTCTGCCGGCGACATTTTGTGCTTGTGGATGGTCTTGTAGATGAGCTTGATCTTGCGGTAGATGTAGCGCTTGAGGAAGTTGACGAACACGAAATAGCTCCAGCCGAACACGAGCAGCATGGTGATGGCTATGAGCGTCCAGGAAGGCGATTCCTGGCGCAACAGATAGATGAGCAGCCACGTCAGTCCGAAGCCGAGCGTCGTGTAGGCGGCGCTGGCCACGGCGATCTGTCGCGGCGTCGGGTTCTTCAGTTCGGGGAAAAAAGCCGGCATGATGGGTGATCGATAGTTGGTGAAAGGGGCGAAAGACGCTTGGGGTGCCGCCCGCGGCGGCCCGCCCGCGCCTCAGAAATCGAACTTGTATCCGATGCCCTTGATCGTCTTGATGTACTTGTCGCCCAGCTTTTCGCGCAGCTTGCGGATGTGTACGTCGATGGTGCGGTTGCCGACGATGACGTCGGTGCCCCACACCTTGCGGTAAATCTCGTCGCGCGAGAACACCTTGCCGGGCTTGCTGGCCAGCAGCGAGAGCAGCTCGAACTCCTTTTTGGCCAGCGAGATCTCTTCGTCGCCGCGCAGTACCAGCACGCGCTCGCGATCGATCTTGAGGTCGCCCGCTTCGATGAGGCGGGCCTCGGAGTCTTCGCCGGTGCGCTCCTTGCGGCGCAGCAGCGCCTTGATGCGGCTGACGAGCACGCGGGGCCGGATGGGCTTGGTGATGTAGTCGTCGCCTCCCACGTCGAGGGCCGCAATCTGGCTGTAGTCTTCGTTGCGGGCCGTGAGGAAGGCCACCAGCGTGTCGCGGAATTCGGGTTCCTGGCGCAGCAGCCGGCAGACCTCCACGCCATCCAGGCGCGGCATCATGATGTCGAGCAGGATGATGTCGGGTTTTTCGCGGCGCGCCACGGCGAGCGCTTCCTCACCGTCCTGGGCGGTCACCACTTCGAAACCCTCCTTGCGCAGGTTGTACGACAGGAATTCGACGATGTCGGGCTCGTCGTCCACGACGAGGATTTTTACTTGCTCCATCTCGTTCGGTTGCCATTCTGAAACGCTGCAAAAATACGGTTTGCCGAAAGGCACAAGGTTGTGCGTGGTTTAAGGCGGGGTTAATTGTCGGTAAAGCTATTCGCCCGCCGGCTGGTGCGGCTGTGCTGTGTAGGCGCCCGCACGGAAGCGGTCGAGGCGCGCCATCACCTCGCCGTAGATCTCGTCGAGCAGCTCGGGCTGCTGCCGCATGCGGTCGTACGTGTATTCGAAATCTTCCTTCGTAATGCCATGGATGGCAAAAATCTGGCCGTAGTACAGGGCGGCCAGCGAGTCGCGGCGCGGGCCATGGATGTTTTGCAGGGCGGCTTCGGCCACGTGCGCATCGGCCAACACCTTGACCATCACTTCCGCCGGCAGCATCTTTCCGGTCGGTGCTTGCTGCGCTGCTTCCTTTGTGCAGCCACCCAGAAAGGCGAGCCAGCCCCCTGCCAGGACCAACATCAGTGAGCGCATCGTCATGTGAAGTACTGTTTGGGATACATGAATTCGGTGACGCGGGCATCGGCCTCCGAGAGGTCGGCCCAGCGGTCGGCGGGGCTTTCCACCTTCACGATGCCGCAGGTGGGCACGTTGGGGATGAACTCGCGCGCGAAGCGGTTGGCCAGGCCCGTCAGCACGGGGTTGTGCCCGAAGAGCAGCACCGTGCCCAGCTGATCGTCGAGCCCGCGCACCAGCGCGAGGATGTCGTCTTCGCCACCATGGTAGATGAGGGGCTCGACGCGTATTTGCTCGACGGGATAGTCCAGTGCTTCCGCAAAATACACCGCGGTGGAGTAGGCGCGCGTGGCCGGGCTGCTGAGCAGCAGGTCGGGCCGCACGCCCTTGCCATGCAGGAGCGAGGCCATGAACGGCGCATCGCGGCGGCCCCGCTTGTTGAGGGGGCGCTCGATGTCGCGCAGCTCCGGATAGTCCCAGCTCGACTTGGCGTGACGGATGAGGTACAGGTGCTTCATGGTGCAAGATTAGGCAATATTGTAATGCCCTGCACGGCCAAGTGTTTGACGGACAGAAAGAAAAAAGCCACCCTGCACGTCGCAGGGTGGCTTGCCGAGGGTGGATGACCGGATTTGAACCGGCGACCTCCAGAGCCACAATCTGGCGCTCTAACCAGCTGAGCTACACCCACCATTTTTGCCCGTAAGGGCAGGGCCTCGCCACTCGATGTGGTGGCCCTGTGTCAAAAGCGCGGCAAAGTTAAAAAAGTTCCCAAAGAATGTGCAAGCGCGCGAAAAAAACAGCGGATGGCATGGTTTGGGACCGTCCTGCCCCGAACAGGTCGGACCGGGGCAGGACGGATGAGGATGCGTGGCCGAAGGCCCCGAGGTTGAGACAGCGACTGGCCGTAGGGCGCTGCCGCCCCCACCGTCGAACCCTCGAATCCTCACATCCTCGCCCACATGCTCACTGCGGCGTATTGTCTTCCTTGAGCGTGAAGACGCGCTCTACGGGGTTGAGCGGGGCATCGACGGGGTTGCCGTCCTTGTCGAGCAGCGTCAGGCGGATCTTGTTGTCGCCCATGGGCAGGCCCTCGATGAAGTAGGGCGCCCACTTGTCGAGCACGGTGGTGTACTGGCCGTCGTTGACGTCCACCTTCACCTTGTAGCTGTCGGGGCCCAGTTCGGCATTGACGACGTAGAAGTCGAGCAGCAGCTTTTTGGTGTCGTCGCCCACGTAGGTGCCTTTGGGCCGGCTGTAGAAGAGCATGGGCCCTTCGATGGGCTCGTCCTTGACCACGTTACCGTCCTTGACGGTGATCTTGCGGGCTACGTGTGCCTGCGGCGTCTTGATGCTCTCGTGGTACGAGCGCGACAGGAAGGCCAGCATGTAGTGCTCGCCATCCTCGATTTCGTATTCGAATTCGGGCTCGTACTTGGCGGCGTAGGGCTTGTTGTCGATGATCAGGTGGATGTGCTGCCCCTTGGCCGAGTTGGCGCACATGCGCTGGGGCGCGTCGGGCGTCTGCACGCCGAGCTGATACGACTCACCGCCGATGACGAACTTGAACTTGCCGTCCTTGTATTCCCACGACTCGATGCGGGCATCGGGGAATTCCTGGCTGGGCGGCGCTTCGTAGATCTTGATCTCGGTGGTAGCCGCTTCTTCGGTTTGTTCGGTTGCCTCTTCCGAGGCGGCTTCTTGCTGGCTGCCATTGCTGCAGCTCCAGGCCAGCAGTGCGAACAGCACCAGCAGACCCATCAGGTTTTTCGATTTCATTTTTCCGTATTTTTTGAGTGAGCAAATGCAAAAAGAGGTTGTCCGCAGGGATGTGTGTGGCAAATGTCACTGTTTTGAAACACAAATGCCAATGCAATTTGTCATGCAATGAGACCGCTACCATCATAACTTTGCCGCTTCGAGATTGTTTGCCTCTTCGAATGGAATGAACCACACAACCCTCACCTCATGGTCGCACATCCTGCATCGCGCATCGACTGGACCGTGGAAGGCATGACCTGTGCCAACTGCGCGGCCAACATCAACCGCTACCTCGAAGGGTTGGGGCTGGAAGACGTCCAGGTCAATTTTTCTACCAAAGAGGTGCGCTTCCGCATCCCCGAAGGCAAAGACATCGACCTGAAGGATATCGAACGGGGGCTGGCCAAAATGGGCTACAAGGTCGTGCATGACGACGACCAGCAGCCCTTCTGGACGCTCGAGCGCAAGCTGCTGTTCAGCGCGCTGCTGACGGCCCCGCTGCTGCTCAATCACCTGCTCATGATGGCCGGCATCCACATTCCGGCCCTCCACAATGCATGGGTGCAGCTGGCACTCTGCCTGCCCGTCTATGGGCTGGGCTTCGTCCACTTTGGGCGCAGCGCCTGGGGCTCGCTCAAGGGGGGCGTGCCCAACATGGACGTGCTCATCTTCATCGGCAGCACCGCGGCGTTCATCTACAGCCTCGTCGGCACCTTCATCGGCAATCCCGACTACATCTTCTACGAGACGGCCGCCACCATCATCACGCTGGTGCTGGCCGGCAACTACATGGAGCACCGCGCCGTACAGCAGACCACCTCGGCCATCATGGAGCTGAGCCGTCTGCAGGTCGAGACGGCGCGCAAGCTGATGCCCTCGGGCGTCGTCGTCACCATCCCGCACGACGAGGTGCGCGTGGGCGACGTGCTGCTCGTCAATGAGGGCGACCGCATCCCCACCGACGGCGAGGTGCTCGAAGGAGACGTGCTCGTGGACGAGTCGATGCTCACGGGCGAGAGCGTGCCCGTGCACAAGCGTCCGGGCGACCGCGTCATCGGCGGCAGCATCGTGGTGGAGGGGCAGCTCAAGATGACGGCGCGCGCCGTGGGTGCCGACACCGTGCTGGCGCGCATGATCGAGCTGGTCAAGACGGCACAGCAGGACAAGCCCGGCATCCAGCGCCTGGCCGACCGCATCAGCGCCATCTTCGTGCCGGTGGTGGTGACCATCGCCCTGCTCACCTTCTTCGGTGGCTGGCTGGTGTTCAGCCTTTCGGCAAAACAGGCCCTGATGAACGCCATCGCCGTGCTGGTCATCTCGTGTCCCTGCGCCATGGGACTGGCCACGCCCACGGCCGTCATGGTAGGCGTGGGGCGCATGGCCCGCAACGGCATCCTCGTCAAGGGCGGCGCCACGGTGGAGACCTTCGCACACGTGCGCCAGTTCGTATTCGACAAGACGGGCACCCTCACCACGGGCCGTTTCCGGCTGGCCGGCGTGGAGGTTTTTGGCGAAAGCCACGACAAGGAAGCCCTCCTCAATCTCATCTACCAGCTCGAGCAGCGCAGCTCGCATCCCGTGGCGCGCTCGCTGGTGGCCGAGCTCGAGGGGCGCGTCTCGGGGCAGAACCACCTGTTCGAGCAGGTGGAGGAGCGGCGTGGCCTGGGCATGGTGGCGCGTGGCACCGACGGCCACGAGTGGCGCCTGGGCTCGGCCGCCCTCGCTGCCGAAGCTGGCGTGCAGGTGCCCGAGGCCTACAGCCTGTACCTGCTGCGCGACGACCGCCTGGTGGCTGCCCTGCGCATCGAAGACGAGCTGAAGCCCGACGCCCGCGAGGTCGTGGCGGCCCTCAAGGCACGCGGCTGCAAGCCCATCCTGCTCAGCGGTGATCACCCCGACAAGGTGGCGGCCGTGGCGCGTGCCGTGGGCATCGAAGAGTGGTATGGCGGCCAGTTGCCCGAGCAGAAGCTGGCCATGATCGAGCGCCTTTCTGCAAAAGAGCCCACAGCCATGGTGGGCGACGGCATCAACGACGCGGCGGCCCTGGCGCGCGCCACGGTGGGCGTGGCACTCAGCGACGGCTCCAATGCGGCCATCGAATCGGCACAGGTGGTGCTGCTCAAAGGACGCCTCGGCCACCTGGTCACGGCCTGGGATCTGGCGCATCTGACGCTGCGCACCATCAAGGAAAACCTGTTCTGGGCATTCGCCTACAACGTGGTGGCCATACCGGTGGCTGCCCTGGGCTACCTGAACCCTATGTGGGGCGCGTTGTTCATGGCTTTCTCCGACGTGGTCGTCATCGGCAACTCGATCCGCCTGCGCAGGCGCCCGCTG
>CAYNYN010000053.1:0-7752 GCA_964401445.1 uncultured Saprospiraceae bacterium
GGTTATGAAGTATCCTTTGAAAGAAGAAGGCAAGTTCAAATATATCGAAACCGGCGGCGGCGAGGAGACGCTCCTGCTGCTGCACGGCCTGTTTGGTGCGCTGAGCAATTTCCAGGGCATTCTGGAGCACTTTGGTGACAAGTACAACGTGGTGGTGCCCATTCTGCCCATTTTCGAGATGCCCCTGCGCAAGGTGTCGGTGAAGGGGTTAGTGGAGCACGTGGCGCGCTTCGTGGAGCACAAGGGCTACGACAAGGTGCACGTGCTGGGCAACTCGCTGGGCGGCCACATCGCGCTCCTCTATGCGCTCAACTATCCCGAAAAAGTCAAGTCCATCATCCTGACGGGCAGCTCGGGCCTGTTCGAAAGTGCCATGGGCAGCACCTTCCCCAAGCGCGGCGACTACGACTTCATCCGGCGCAAGACCGAAGCCACCTTTTACGACCCCAAGGTGGCCACCAAGGAGCTGGTGGACGAAGTGTTCGACATCGTCAACGACCGCAACAAGGGCATTCGCATCATCGCCACGGCCAAGTCGGCCGTACGCCACAACCTGGGCGACAAACTGCACGAGATCAAGGCACCCGTATTGCTCGTTTGGGGCAAGCAGGACAACGTCACCCCGCCCTTCGTTGCCGAGAAATTCCACGAGCTGCTGCCCGACGCGCGCCTGGTGTTCATCGACAAATGCGGGCACGCACCCATGATGGAGCATCCGGAGGAATTCAATCGCCATCTCGAAGCATTCCTGGAAGAGGTGCTGAAGCAGGACGTGCCTGCCTGAGGCGCCTCCCACCGTACGGGCATTGCCCTCTTTTCGCTACCTTGGCAGCAAAGACTCGCCCTGGATATGCCCCACGATGCCATTTACGCTGGTATGCTTGACGCAAAACGGTCGGGCAAAAAACAGTTCGCCGTATTGGTGGATCCCGACAAGATGCGGATGGGGCATCTCGACAGGGTGCTCCAGCTGGCAGCCGACGGCTACATCGATTACTTTTTCATCGGGGGGAGCCTCATCGTCAACAACATGCTGGACGAGTGCCTCACCCAGATGAAGGCGGCCTGCAACGTGCCGCTCATCCTCTTTCCAGGAAACTCGTTTCAGCTCAGCTACCGCGCCGACGCCATCCTCTTCCTCTCGCTCATCTCGGGCCGCAATGCCGAGCTGCTCATCGGCAACCACGTCATTGCTGCGCCCTATCTGCGGCTCAGCCCCCTCGAGATTTTGCCGACGGGCTACATGCTCATCGATGGAGGCACGATGACCACCGTGCTGTACATGAGCAATACCAAGCCCATACCGGCCGCCAAAGACGACATCGCCGTCTGTACGGCCCTGGCGGGCGAGATGCTGGGCCTCAAGCTCATCTTCATGGATGCCGGCAGTGGCGCAGTGCAGCCCGTGAGCGAGCGCATGATCGAAGCGGTGAGCGGGGCGGTACAGGTGCCGCTCATCGTGGGCGGCGGCATCCGCACCCCCGAAAAGGCCGAAGCCAACGTGCGGGCAGGGGCCGACCTCGTCGTCGTGGGCAATGCCATCGAAAAAGACCCCGAGTTGCTCGTGGAAATCAGCCAGGCCATCCGCGGATGCCGGCAGGGTGAGGCACCAGAGGTCTGAAGAAAACCTGAAAATGTGCCCTGATGCGGCGAGAATTGCGCCTTGCTGTGGATATTTCGCGTCGAAGCGGGCATGAGGACGGATAGCCCGTTTTCCCCGAAAGTCATCGATAGGACGCAGTATCGTATTTGCAAAATGTAAACATTTCCAAAGAAAGCACTCGACTATGAAAGGACTAATCAGACTCGTGGCAGCGTTGCTGCTGCTGTGGCACGTGCCCGGGCTGCAGGCCCAGGAGACGTTCCCCGAAAACGGGGTGAGCGATCCGCGGGAAGGCCTTCATGCCTTCACCAATGCCACCATCTACACGCGCTACGACCAAAAAATCGAGAACGCCACCCTGGTCATCCGCAAGGGCAAGGTGGAAGCCGTGGGCACCGACGTGGCCGTCCCGAAGGGGGCCGTGGTGCACGACCTGAAAGGCAAGGTCATCTACCCCTCCTTCATCGACCTGTACACCGACTACGGCATGCCGAAGGAGCGCGGGCAAGGCGGACAGGCCGCACGCAGTCGCTTCGAGCGCCGGCCCCAACCCCTCACTTCGCGCAAGGGGGCCTGGGCGTGGAACGAAGCGCTCAAGGTGGACTTCCGCGCGCACGAGCACTTCACGGCCGACGACAAGACGGCCAAGGCCTTGCGCCAAGCCGGCTTCGGCAGCGTGCTCAGCCATCGCATGGACGGCATCGCGCGCGGTACCGGCACGCTCGTCACCCTCGGCGAGGGGCGTGCCCACGAGCTCATCGTCAAGGAAAAAGCATCCAACCACCTGTCTTTCGACAAAGGCAGCTCGCGCCAGGACTACCCCAGCTCGCTCATGGGCGCCATCGCCCTGCTGCGGCAGACCTACTACGACGGCCGCTGGTATGCCGAGGTGGGCCGCAAGGAAGAGGTCAACAACTCGCTCGAGGCGTGGAACGCGGTGCAGGCCCTGCCCCAGATTTTCGAGGTGCGCGACAAGTGGGAAGCGCTGCGCGCCTGGCGCATCGGCAAGGAGTTTGGCGTCAACTACATCATCAAGGGTGCCGGCGACGAATACCAGCGCCTCGACGAGCTGAAGGCCACGGGCATGGCCTTCATCGTGCCCCTCAACTTCCCCGACGCCTACGACGTGGAGGACCCGCTCGATGCCATGCAGGTGTCGCTGGCGGAAATGAAACATTGGGAGCTGGCGCCGCTGAACCCGGCGCGCCTCGAGCAGGCAGGCATCACCTTTGCGCTCACGGCAAATGGCCTGAAGAAACCCACCGAGCTGCTCGCCAATTTGCGCAAAGCGGTCCGGTACGGCCTGAGCAAGGAGGGTGCCCTCGAGGCGCTCACCTGGACGCCGGCCCGACTCATCGACGCGACCGACCAGCTGGGCAGCCTCGAGCCCGGCAAGCTGGCCAACTTCATCATCACCTCGGGCGACCTGTTCGATGAGAAAACGAAGATTTACGAAAACTGGATCAAGGGCGAACAGTTCGTCATCAAGCCCATGCCCGAGGTGGACCTGACGGGCACGTATGAGCTGAAAGTGGGCGACCAGACCTGGACGCTCGAGGTGAGTGGCGAGCCGGAAAAGCCCAAGGTGAAACTGCAGGTGAACGACTCCACCGCCATCGACGTCTCGCACAAGTATGCACGCGGCCTGATCACGCTGAGCTGGTCGCCCTCGAAAAAGGAGAAAGGCAAGGTGCGCCTCTCGGGCGTGGTGGAAGACGCAAGGTGGTGGGGCCGCGGCCAGCTGGTTGACGGCACCTGGGTGGACTGGCAGGCCGTGCCTGCGGTGGCTGCCCCGCAAGAAGGCGACCAGCCCGAGCGCCCCGATCGCGAGAAAAAGAAGAAGGAAGAAGACCCGCTGGCCGACATCGGCGAGGTGTGGTACCCCTTCACGGCCTATGGCTGGACCGAGCGCCCCACGCAGAAGACCTGGTTGATCAAGAACGCCACCGTGTGGACCAATGAGGCGGAAGGCGTGCTGGAGCATACCGACGTGCTCATCCAGGATGGCAAGATCGCCAAGGTGGGCAAGGGCCTCAAGGCGAAGGATGCCATCGAGATCGACGCCACGGGCATGCACCTCACCCCCGGCATCATCGACGAGCACACGCACATCGCCATCACGCGCGGCGTGAACGAAGGCACCCAGGCCAGCTCGGCCGAGGTACGCGTAGGCGACGTGATCAATCCCGAAGACATCAATATCTACCGCCAGCTGTCGGGCGGCGTCACCGCGGCGCAGCAGCTCCACGGCTCGGCCAACCCCATCGGCGGGCAGTCGTCGATCATCAAGTTCCGCTGGGGCTACGACGACCAGGCCATGAAGTTCGAGGGGGCCGACCCGTTCATCAAGTTCGCCCTGGGCGAAAACGTCAAGCAGTCGAACTGGGGCGACAACTTCCGCTCGCGCTTCCCGCAGACGCGCATGGGCGTCGAGCAGGTGTACGAGGATCTGTTTACGCGGGCACGCGAGTACGGCGAGCTGAAGCGCTCGGGCAAACCCTACCGCGTCGATCTGGAGCTGGAAGCCCTGCTCGAGATCCTCGAAGGCAAGCGCTTCATCACCTGCCACTCCTACCGCCAGAGCGAGATCAACATGCTGATGAAGGTGGCCGAGCGCTTCGGCTTCCGCGTCAACACCTTTACCCATATCCTCGAAGGCTACAAGGTGGCCGACAAGATGGCCAAACACGGCGCCGGCGGCTCCACCTTCAGCGACTGGTGGGCCTACAAGTTCGAGGTGTACGAGGCCATCCCCTACAACGGACCGCTCATGCACGAGCAGGGCGTGACGGTGGCCTACAACTCCGACGATGCCGAGATGGCGCGCCGCCTCAACCAGGAAGCGGCCAAGGCAGTGAAGTACGGCGGCCTGAGCGAAGAGGAAGCCCTCAAGTTCGTCACGCTCAACCCCGCCAAGCTGCTGCACATCGACGATCGCGTGGGCAGCATCAAGGTGGGCAAGGATGCCGACGTGGTGCTCTGGTCCGACCATCCGCTCTCCATCTATGCGCGCGCAGAGATGACCTTCGTCGATGGCATCAAGTTTTTCGACCGCAAGGAAGAGGCCATGCTGCGCCAGCGCAACGAGCAGGAGCGCAACCGCCTCATCCAGAAAATGCTCGCTGCCAAGAAGAGCGGCGCGCGCACCCAGCGTCCTCAGGGCCGCATGCCGCGCCTCTATCACTGCGACGACCTCACGGATGAGATCCGGGGCGACGAGTGATTTTCGAAAATGACGGTCACTTGTGGGGGTTGGGCGTTGCGTTTCGTCGCATCAGTTTTTTCAGGAAGACACAACGATACACGCTCGATCCTCGACCTTTTGCCAAACACTCAAAAAAGAAACTGAAAATGAAACACATATTTTCCTTGCTTCTGGTCATGCTGTTGCCGGCAGGCGCGGCCCTGTGGGCCCAGCACGTCCCCGTGCCGGCGCCACCCCAGAAAGAGCCCATTGCCATCGTCAATGCCACGCTGCACCTGGGCAATGGCCAGGTGATCGAAAACGGCATCATTGCCTTCGACAAAGGGAAGATCACGCTCGTGAGTGACGGCCGCCAGCGCCCCGACCTTTCGGGGCACCGCATCCTCGATGCCACGGGCCAGCACGTCTATCCGGGCTTCATCGCCACCAACACCTCGCTCGGTCTGGTCGAGATCGGTGCCGTGCGTGCCTCGGTGGACAACCGCGAGGTGGGCACGTACAACCCCAACGTGCGCGCCCTCATCGCCTACAATACCGACTCCGAGGTCATCCCCACGGTGCGCTCCAACGGCGTGCTGCTGGCGCAGGCCACGCCTTCGGGCGGCCGCATCGCCGGCATGTCGAGCGTGATGATGACCGACGGCTGGAACTGGGAAGATGCCGTGCTGCAGGCCGATGACGGCGTCCACCTCGAATGGCCGTCGCCCTATTCGTTCAACTGGCGCACGCGCCGCATCACCAAGAACGAGCGCTATGCCGAGCAGGTGAAAGAGCTGCGCAGCTTCTTCGACGAGGCGTATGCCTACCACCAGCGACCCAAGGTGAGTGAGAAAAACCTGCGCTTCGAGGCCATGAAGCCCGTCTTCGAAGGCAAGCGCAACCTGTACATCCACGCCGAGCTGGCCGCCAATATCGAAGAGGCCGTGTTGTTTGCGGAAGACTACGGCATCACGCCCGTCATCGTCGAGGGTACCGATGCCTGGCTCGTGGCCGACTTCCTCAAGGAGCACGACGTGCCCGTCATCCTGCGCACCACCTTCAATCTGCCGCGCCGCACCGACGAGCCGGTGGACCTGCCCTTCCGTACGCCGGCCTTGCTCCATGAGAAAGGCGTGCGGTTCTGCTTCTCGCAGGAAGGCTTCTGGCAGCAGTTCAACCTGCCCTTCGTGGCCGGCCAGGCCGTAGCTTACGGGCTGCCCTACGAGGAGGCCGTGCGCGCGCTCACCGGCGCCACCGCCGAGATCCTCGGCATCGCCGACCGGGTGGGCACGCTCGAGGTGGGCAAGGACGCCACCCTCTTCGTCAGCGAAGGCGATGCGCTCGACATGCGCACCAACCAGGTGACGCACGCCTTCATCCAGGGACGCGAGATCAATCTCGACAACAAGCACAAGATGCTTTACCGCAAGTTCAAGGCGAAGTACGAACAGATGCAGCAGCGCTGATTCCGGCTTTCGCCAAATGCAGCCCTGCCGTTTGCCGAAAGGCGGATGTTCCCCACGGGAGCATCCGCCTTTTTTGCGCAAGCGGGCGATTGCGCGAAAACGAGGATCTTCGCGCAAAATCCGACGATCGTGTACGCACTCCTCAAACGCCTGCTCTTTCTCCTGCCTGCCGAACAGGCGCACCACCTCACCATGAAGCTGTGGCACGTGTGGCTCTCGCTGCCCGGCATGCGCCCGCTGATGCGCCGCTGGTTCGGCCTGCGTCATCCCTCGCTCGAGCGCGAGCTGTTCGGGCTGCGTTTCCGCAACCCGGTGGGGCTGGCAGCAGGCTTCGACAAGGACGGCAAGTATTTCCGCGACATGGCCGAGCTGGGCTTCGGCTTCATCGAGATCGGCACGGTGACGCCGCGCCCCCAGCCAGGCAACCCCCGGCCGCGCCTGTTCCGGCTGCCTGCCGATGAGGCGCTCATCAACCGCATGGGCTTCAACAACGAGGGGGTGGACCGCCTGGTCGAGCGCCTGCGTCGCGGCAAGCCCGAGGGCCTGATCATCGGCGGCAACATCGGCAAGAACAAGGACACGCCCAACGAACGGGCCTTCGACGATTACCTCACCTGTTTCGAGAAGCTGTTTCCATGGGTGGACTATTTCGTGGTCAACGTCAGCTCGCCCAACACGCCCGGCCTGCGCGCCCTGCAGGAGCGCGAACCGCTGCGCCGCCTGCTGGCCGGCCTGCAGGCACACAACCAGCGCAAGCCCACGCCCAAGCCCATACTGCTCAAGATTGCCCCCGACCTCAACGAGGCGCAGCTCGACGACGTGGTCGCCATCGTCATGGAAACGGGCATTGCCGGCATCATCGCGACCAATACCACCATCTCACGCGAAGGACTGCGCACCGCACCTGAGGAAGTGGAGAAAATCGGCGCAGGCGGGTTGAGCGGGGCGCCCCTGCGGCCCCGCGCCACCGAGGTCATCCGATACCTGCACCAGAAAACCGGTGGCAAGGTGCCCATCATCGGCGTGGGGGGCATCGCCTCGCCGCGCGACGTGCGGGAAAAACTGGAAGCCGGGGCCAGCCTCGTGCAGGTGTACACGGGACTGATCTACCAGGGACCCGGGCTGGTGAAAAAATTGTTGAAGGCGTTGGTTCGATGACCGGAAAAAAGCCCGCCACCATCCCTTTCTGGCATCCTTTTTGAAAAAATGAAGGCAGTCAGGCCATGGCCGGAAGCCGTCTCATCCCCCCATCCGGCCAGGCGGAAGGACTTTCGCCGAGGTGCCTGCCACCACCCCAAGTACGGAGAAATTTCCACGTGTAAGACTGTGAGGGAACCTTGCCGAATACCGCGTTTCGGCAGGCAGATGCCGTGTCCTGTTGGAGCCGGCGAGGTGATTTTTTGGTCTCAATGAAAAGAAAAAAGCAAGGTGAAAGAGCGAGAAGTGCCTGTACTGTTGAAGGATGTCCGGTTTTGGGTGTTGTGCGTGTCGCTGACGGT
>CAYNYN010000053.1:7852-10822 GCA_964401445.1 uncultured Saprospiraceae bacterium
TCTCTCCCTCCCCATCCTCACTCGTCCACTACCTTCAGACTCATATCGAGGCTGGTGGCCGAATGGGTGAGCGCTCCGACCGAGATGTACTGCACGCCGGTCTGGGCCACCTTGCGGATGTTGTGCAGGGTGATGCCGCCGCTGGCTTCGGTTTCGAAGGTGTCGCCCACGATGGCCACGCCCTCGCGCAGCAGCGGCAGCTCGAAGTTGTCGAACATCACGCGGCGCACCTTGCCCTTGCCGTGTTCCATCACTTCCCACACCTCCTGCAGGTTGCGCACCTCGACGGTGACGGGCAGGTCGAGCTGGTGTGCTTCTTTCCAGGCGGCCACGCGCTCGATGGCCTGGGCAATGCCGCCACAGGCGTCGATGTGGTTGTCCTTGATCATGAACCAGTCGTACAGGCCGAACCGGTAGTTTTCGCAGCCGCCCAGCTTGACGGCCCATTTTTCCAGGAAGCGGATGAGGGGAGTGGTCTTGCGCGTGTCGAGCACGGTGACGCCCAGGTCTTCCACCTCGAACAGGAACTGGTTGCTGAGGGTGGCGATGCCACTCATGCGCTGCATCGTATTGAGCACGACGCGCTCGGCCATCAGCAGGGCACGCGTGTTGCACGACACCTCGAAGACGATGTCGCCCGGGCGCACGGCCGTGCCGTCGGCGATGAATTCGGTGAAGCGGGCGTCAGGATCCACTTTCCGGAATGCGCGGCGCGCCACTTCCACACCGGCAATGATGCCCACGTCCTTGACGAGCAGGCGCGCCGTGCTGCGCGCATCTTCCGGAATACAGGCCATGGAGGTGTAGTCGCCGGGGCCCACGTCTTCCTGCAGGGCCATTTCGATGAAGTGGTCGATCTGTTCTGGGGCAGGTTTCATGCGCTTGTCGTTGGCTGAAACGGTTGGGTGCAGTGTGTTCGATGTGCGCAAAGCTATTGCTTTCAGGGGTTCCGCGCTGAAGTATGTGGCGGGGCGAAATTATTGAAAGCTGTTTGCCTATTTTTGTAACGAAAATTTTGACCGCTGTAGCAAAAACAAAACGAGACCATGGAGCAGCCTACCAGACTTTTCGACTTCATCTACTATCAGCAAGCGCACTATCCGCAGCAACGCGCTTTCGGCTACTTCTACGAGGGCGAGTGGCGGTACTTCAGCACCGACGACATCATCGAGCAGGCACGCAAGATGAGTCAGGGCTTCCTCAAGCTCGGCCTCCAGCCCGGCGACAAGGTGGCCATGGTGACGTACAAGAACCGTCCCGAATGGACGATCACCGATCTGGCCATGCTGCAGATCGGCGTCATCAACGTGCCGGTATATCCTACCATCAGCTCGCGCGAGTACGAGTACATCTTCAACGATGCCGAGGTGAAGTACTGCTTCTGCGGCGCCGGCGATCTGGTGGACAAGGTGAAAGGCGCTGCAGCCAAAGTGCCCTCCCTGCAAGGCATCTACTCGTTCGACCGCCGCGACGATGTGCCTTACTGGAAAGACATGTGGGCCGACGACCGGCCCGATGAGGTGGACGCCCGCATGGCGGCCGTGCAGCCCGACGACCTGGCCACGCTGATCTACACCTCGGGTACGACGGGCAACCCCAAGGGCGTCATGCTCACCCATCACAACATCGTGAGCAACGTGACCTCGGTGCTGCCCTGCATCCCCATCGAGGCCGGCGAAACGGCGCTCAG
This sequence comes from uncultured Saprospiraceae bacterium, assembly GCA_964401445.1. GTDB lineage: Bacteria > Bacteroidota > Bacteroidia > Chitinophagales > Saprospiraceae > WFYJ01. Next base: position 9,543 of record CAYNYN010000053.1, read on the forward strand.
CTTCCTGCCGCTGTGCCACATCTTCGAGCGGGCAGTGATGTATGCCTATTCCTACGCCGGCGTCAATGTCGTCTTTACGGGAACCGACAACCTGGGCGGCGAGCAGGGCGATCTGCGTGCGGTGCGTCCCCACTTTTTTACCACCGTGCCGCGCCTGCTCGAGAAGGTTTATGAAAAAATTTACCAGAAGGGCCTGGAGCTGAGTGGAGTCAAGCGTGCCCTGTTCTTCTGGGCATTGCGCCAGACGGAAGACTACGAATACGACATCGAATACAAGGGGCTGAAGAAGATCAAGGTGGCCATTGCCGACAAGCTCATCTTCAGCAAGTGGCGCGAAGCGCTGGGCGGCCGCGTCAAGGGCATCATCACGGGGGCGGCGGCCTGTCCGCGTCGCATCGCACAGGTGTTCTCTGCTGCAGGGATCCCCGTGCGCGAGGGCTATGGCCTGACGGAGACCTCACCGGCCCTGACCATCAATCGCTTCGAGCCGTGCGGCGCCCTGCTGGGCACGGTGGGGCCGGCCGTGGATGGGGTCGAGCTGCGCATCGAAGAGTCGGACGAATACGGGCCGGGCGAAGGGGAGATCCTGGCGCACGGCCCCAATGTGATGAAGGGCTACTACAAGAAGCCCGAAGAGACGGCGGCCGTCTTTACCGAGATCGACGGCAAGCGCTTCTTCCGCACCGGCGACGTAGGCACCTTCGTCGAGCATTGCGGCAAGCAGTTCCTCAAGATCACCGACCGCAAGAAGGAGCTGCTCAAGACCTCGGGTGGCAAGTACGTGGCGCCGGCACCCATCGAAAACCGCCTCAAGGAAAACTTCCTCATCGAGCAGGCCATGGTCGTGGGGGAAAAACGCAAGTTCGTCTCGGCCATCATCGTGCCTGCCGAGGAGGCGCTGCGCAACTGGGCGGAACACAATGGCATCGAGTGGACCTCGCTCGAGGAGATGATCAAGGATCCGCGCGTGATCGACAAGTATCAGCGCATCATCGATGAGATCAACCCCGAGTTCAGCCACATCGAGCAGATCAAGAAGTTCGTGCTGGTGCCCGACGTGTGGGAGCCCATCAAGGCCGATGGCTCGGAAGCCGAGCTGACGCCCACCATGAAGCTCAAGCGGCGCGTCATCCTGCAGAAATATGCCGACCTGATCGAGCAGATGTATGCCGAGTGATTTCGGCCTTTCGGCAAATGCCGTGCGGCGGATGTGCTTCGGTGCATCCGCCGTTTTTCATAGCCCCGGCGGTTGATGTGGAATGTTTTTCGTGACGCGTGAC
>CAYNYN010000053.1:10922-15407 GCA_964401445.1 uncultured Saprospiraceae bacterium
TCCCCACTCCCCACTCCGCGCACTTCCTCGCTCATCAGCGGTGCGTGTGTGGATTCGGTATGTGCCATCTGGAGGGAGAGCCGTTCGAGCAGGCGATGCAGCGTGCGCTGGTTGTGAGGGCGGTCCATGGCCGAGAGAATGTCCACTTTTTCGCGGCGCGTGAGGTGGAAGGAGATGGGCGATTCCTTGTTCAGCTTGCCGGGCAGATAGACGAAGCGCAGCACGTCGAAGTGGTCGGGACCGAAAAGGTCGTACAGCAGCCCCAGGTTGGTGTCGTGCTCGAATTCCTGCAGCTTCATGATGTTGAAGGCGATGCCCAGTGGGTTGAGCATGGTCTCGATCACGCCCCTGTGCTCGCTGCTGAGCATCTCCCTGTGCCGGCCATAGGCCCGGATGACCACGAGGGTCACGCCGCTGGTGTGCCGTTTGATCCAGTCTTTGTGGGCGTGCAGGAAGCGCACGGCCGTCTTGATGCCGAAGTTGTCGCGGAAGCCGGCATCGAGCACCTCGATCATGGGGCGGGTGGGCAGGAAGACGTCGGGCAAGACGTACGGATAGGTGGCATTCATGCGCAGGGCCGAGGTGAAGCGGAGGTTGGCCGCGTCCTGGTGCTCGAGCAGCCGCATGAAGTCCACTGCGTCGATCTCGACGGCATCGGGCTTTTCGATGGCGATGGGGGGAGCCATCATGTGGGCGACGCTGTGGGGCGAGATGATGAGGCGGCGCCCGTCGTTGACGATGCTGGGCGTGACGAAGAGCATGGGGATGAGTGCCTCGTGCTCGGGCAGCCAGTAGTCGCTCAGCGCCTTGTCGAGCAGATAGCCCGTGTTTTCGTTGAGCTGCATCTCGAACACATAGCCGCGATCCTTGCGATAGGTGTAGCCAGCCTCCTCGAACTTTACCCACGGCAAAAACAGGTCGTTCGACACGATGGTGAACGAGATGGAGTTCAGCAGGTCTTTGGAGATGTAGTCGAGGTATCGGCGATCGCCAGGATCGACGGGTTCGCCTTGCAGGTGCCGCAGGTACAGCTCGCGATAGTAGGCCGCACCCATCATGCCGCCCGAAGCGCCGCTGACCAGGACCGTGTGTTTGGTGAAGGCACCCGCGGTGATGCTGTCGAGCTGTTGCCACACGTGCATGGCCCACAGCGCCGCCTTGAGGCCGCCACCGCTCGTGCCCAGCACGATCATGTGCGGCAGCGAGTCGCCTTCGGCCTGCCGGCGTGCCAGCCATCGGTTCAGGATGGCTTCCGTGGAGTCTTTGTCAGCTTGTGCATTTTCGGGACGGCATAGCTGTTCGAGCGCGGCATACGAGTATTCCGGGCGGTCGGGCGTGGTGTAGTTCAGGCCGTAGGCCTGGTTCTTGGGGTGCATCAGGTCGAGGCGCGTCAGGAAGTTGAGCAGTATGAGCATGCCGATGAACGCCGCGAGCGTCCAGCGGTGAAACCAGAAGATGATGGCGCCCAGCAGACCCATGATGATGCTGGCCATGATGAAAATGGACGCGGCCGCAGGGATGCGGAAATAGGGGTTGTCGATCAGCAGCCCCAGCAGGATGATGACGGCGATGCTGTACAACTGCACCCGCAGCGCATTGAGGTGGTTTTGCCGGAACACGCGCACCAGCAGGCTCGTGTCGTAGTGGTGCACGCTGCGCACGGGCCGCAGGCGCAGCGATTCGGTCAGGTAGGTCTTCACACTCCAGGCCGTGCGGTGCAGCCGCACGTCTTCGATGGTGGCCGTGCCTTTGCCCGGGCCCACGCGCGCATGCTGCGTCGCTTGTGTTTCGTCGGTGATCTGGAGGAAACTGAGAATGTCCTTGTTGGTGAACTGAAGGTAGAGCGCTACCAGTCCGATGAGGGCCACCACGCCGATGAGGAAGCCCAGGCAGTTGCTCAGGATTTCTTGCCAGGAATGCGTCTCGTAAGACAGTTCGTACCAGGTGTGATAGCCGAGGTAGAGACCAGCAAAGGACAAGGGAATCAGGGCATTGTTGATGCAAAACTTCGTGAACGGGCGCGCCAGCGTAGCGAGGAAGGGAAAGCGGTAGGCGCTCAGCAGGTAGGTGGTCAGATTCCACGACATGACCAGCGCGCCAAAAGCCATCCCCACGATGAAAAAACTCCAGAAGCCCACCCTGCCCACGTACTCGGGCGCCCAGAAAAGGAAGTTGATGCCGAGGCTGCCCCCGAGGTCGCCGGTGATGAGCAATGCCAGAAACACCCAGATGGCCAGCAGCAGCACGTGGTTGCGCAGGTGGATCACCGTGAGCTGCACGGGGAAGGAGTACCACAAGTTGTACAGAAAGTGTCTCATTGGCCTGAGGGGCTTGCTCGTTTGGCGTCTTTGGTGGAATGAAAACGACGCGTGCAGGGTGTTCGTTGGGCAAAATATTGGCAGAATGTCGTAAAGGCAAACGAAAGTTGGGGGGCGGACCTTTTTTGCCCTCGAGCGGGAATGCTAACTTTCGGGCACTGTCCCACTCAAAACACTTTCGATGGAACCTTTGCAGTACGTCCATCCCTCCACGCGCTTCGAGAAAATTCCCACCCGCATTTTTGCTGATTCGCGAACGGCCAGCCGCACGGTAGCCCACCGCATTGCCGAGCTGATCCGGCAAAAACAGGCTGCCGGCGAGCGGTGCGTCCTGGGGCTGGCCACGGGCTCGTCGCCCGTGACGGTCTATGCCGAGCTGGTGCGTCTGCACCGCGAAGAGGGCCTCAGCTTCCGGAATGTCGTCACCTTCAACCTCGACGAGTACTATCCCATGCAGCCGGATGCGCTGCAGAGCTACGTGCGCTTCATGCGCGAGCACCTGTTCGATCACATCGACATCCCGTCCGACCAGATCCACATCCCCGATGGCACGGTGCCGCGCGAGAAGGTCGCCGACTATTGTCGCTGGTACGAGGACGAGATCCGCAAGGCCGGCGGCATCGACCTGCAGCTGCTGGGCATCGGCCGCACCGGTCATATCGGTTTCAACGAGCCTGGCTCGGGGCGCGACACGCGCACGCGGCTCATCACGCTCGACCACATCACCATCGTCGATGCCGCCAGCGATTTCTTCGGCGAAGAAAACGTGCCGCGCAAGGCCATCACCATGGGCGTGGGCACCATCCTCGAAGCGCGCGAGATCGTGCTGATGGCCTGGGGCGAGGGCAAGGCGCCCATCATTCGCGAAGCCGTCGAAGGGCCCATCTCCGACCACGTGCCGGCCACCTACCTGCAGGAGCATCCCAACACCACCGTCGTGCTCGACCTGGCCGCCGCCGCCGAGCTGACGCGCGTCAAGACGCCCTGGCTGGCCGGCGAGGTGCAGTGGGACGATTTTCTGGTGAAAAAAGCCGTCATCTGGTTGGGCACCCAACTGCAGAAGCCCATCCTCAAGCTCACCAATCGCGACTACATGGACAACGGCATGGGCGATCTGGTGACCGAGTACGACACGGCCTACAACATCAACATCCGCATCTTCAACGAGCTGCAACGCACCATCACGGGCTGGCCCGGCGGCAAACCCGGCGCCGCCTACTACGACAAGCCCGTAGCGCAGGAGCCGGCCCGCAAACGCGTCATCATCTTCAGCCCCCATCCCGACGACGACGTCATCTCGATGGGCGGCACCTTCATCCGGCTCGTCGACCAGGGGCACGACGTGCACGTGGCCTACCAGACCTCGGGCAACATCGCCGTTTTCGACGACGACGTCATCCGCTTTGCCGACTTCGTCAACGACTACCACGAGGCCTTCGACCTCAAACAGGAAGTGACGCGCTCGCTCTTCCAGACCATCCGCCAGCAGCTTGCGCAAAAGAAACCCGGCGAGGTGGACAGCCCCGAAGTGCAGACCATCAAAGGGCTCATCCGGCGGGGCGAGGCCAAGGCCGCCTGCCGCTACGTGGGCATCCCTGACGACCACGTGCATTTCCTCGACATGCCCTTCTACGAGACGGGGCGCGTGAAAAAGAAACCCATCGGCGAGGAGGACGTGCGCATCGTGCGCGAGCTGATCGAAGCCATCCGGCCCCACCAGATCTACGCTGCGGGCGACCTGTCCGATCCGCACGGCACCCACCGCGTCTGCCTCGACGCCATCTTCCGCGCCATCGACCAGCTGAAAGATCAGGAGTGGATGCAGCAGTGCTACGTGTGGTTGTATCGCGGCGCGTGGCAGGAATGGGAGCTGGAGCAGATCGACATGGCCGTGCCGCTCAGCCCCGACGAGCTTTTGCGCAAGCGGCGCGCCATCTTCAAGCACCAGTCACAGAAAGACCGCCCGCTCTTCCCGGGCCACGACTCGCGCGAGTTCTGGCAGCGCGCCGAAGCACGCAACCGCGAAACGGCGCGCCTCTACGACCTGCTCGGCCTGCCCGAATACGAAGCGCTGGAGGCGTTCAAACGGTATTATAGCGCCGGTGAATGATGAGGAATATCGAGTAAAGAGGATTTGAAGATTCGAGGAATCGCCGGTTGAGACTCG
>CAYNYN010000054.1:0-15319 GCA_964401445.1 uncultured Saprospiraceae bacterium
CGGCGTATCAACATCAGGGCTTGGCCCTGTCTCAACCATCAGTTCTTCGGTTCCCTGAATCCTTAAACCCTCTCGAAACATTTTTCATTCCCATCCACCGGTGCCATAACTTCCATCGTCCATCGTCTATCGTCTATCGTCGTCCATCGACTTTTCCAGCAGGTGCAACGTGAATTGCCGGGCTGTATCAGAAGCAAAGCAATTGCAGGGAATCGCGCAGCGGCAAGTCGTCGTTGTCGTGGTGTTCCCAGTAGGGCAGGCGCAGCGTGCGCTTCAGCACGGCCCGCGTGAGCTGGCCCTCGTCGTCCTCCTGCCATTCGAGCACGCGATAGGGAAATTCGGTCTCGTAGCGTATGCGCAGCGTGCGCGGCAGATGGAGGTATTCGACGATGAGCCAGGTGCCGCTCTCCTGCTGCTGATGGCGGATGCGGGCCTGGCGCGGCACTGCCGCCTGGTGATGCAAACGCAGGTAGTGGGCGGCAGGGATCAGCTCGACCACCTGCTCGTCCTGGAACTGGGCAGGATCCAGGCGCAGGCGGTTGAATATCTCGTCCTCCAGCAAAACGGCTTTCACCTCGCGGTCCTGATCGCCTTCCGACTCGAAGTACGAAAACAGCCGCATCCGATACTTCTTGCCCGCCAGGTTGAACTGAGTGAAAGTGTGGCCACACCATTCCTGCGAGCTGGCCGTCAGCTTCAGCGTGCGCGGATACCGGCGGCCATCGACGGGGGTGAAGACCGAGGTCATCATCGAATAGTCGTACACACCAGTGGGAAACTTGCGGATGTGGTTGAGCTTGAGCACGCTCACCGCGTCGGTCGGGTCGGCCTCGGGCCGGTCGAGCTTGACCTGCTTGCGCTGGCTGAACGGCTCGGTGACGAACACCAGGACCGCCTCGCCGGCACGGGGCTCACCATAGCGCCATTGCGTCAGCGCATAGCTGTTCAGCTCGCCCTGCCCCGTGTACCAGTATTCGGTAAACTGACGGGGATCGACCGCACCGACGGTAGCGGCTTCCGATTGCTCCACATCCGAACGCGCGACGCTCGCCGGCGCATCGTCAGGGGCATGGCACGAGGCATAGAGCACCAGCAAGACGGGCCAAAGGGGCAGGTATTTCATTGTCAAGGGTTTTGATGGCAAAATGAGGTATTTGGCGGCATTTTCTCTTTGACAAAAATCAGACATCCGGCCCGAATGTTCGGAAAAGGACACTCCTGCGCCTCCCTTTTCCCGTGTAAAGAAGGAATACCTCCCGCCATGCGCTCATTTTAAATTAATTTTGCGCCAGCATTAAATCTGCTCTGCACTTCGCACAAATCCAGCCAACATGCTCATCGACGTCAAGCTCTTCAGCGGCACCCAATCGCGCTATCTCGCAGAAAAAATAGCCGATTACTACGGGCAACCGCTGGGCGACATCACCCTCAAGCGCTTCAGCGATGGCGAAATGCAGCCCATCATCAACGAGTCGGTACGGGGCGCCTACGTCTTCTTCATCCAGTCCACCTTCGCGCCGGCCGAAAACCTGATGGAGCTGCTGCTCATGGTCGATGCGGCGCGGCGCGCCTCGGCGGGCTACATCACCTGCGTCATTCCCTACTTCGGCTATGCGCGCCAGGACCGCAAGGACAAGCCGCGCGTACCCATCTCGGCCAAGCTCATCGCCGAGCTGCTGCAGGCCGCCGGCGCCAACCGCGTCATGACCATGGACCTGCACGCCGACCAGATCCAGGGCTTTTTCGACATCCCGGTCGACCACCTGAAAAGCGAGCCCATCTACATCTCCTATCTCGAAAACCAGGACCTGTCGAACGTCACCTTTGCCTCGCCCGACATGGGCAGCGTCAAGCGGGCACGCACCTATGCCAAGTACTTCGAGCGCAACCTCGTCATCTGCGACAAGTACCGCAAGCGCGCCAACGAGGTGGCCGAAATGACCGTCATCGGCGACGTCGAGGGCGACGACGTCATCCTGATCGACGACCTGGTGGACACGGCCGGCACGCTCTGCCGCGCCGCCGAGAGCCTCATGGAAAAAGGGGCACGCAGCGTGCGCGCCCTCTGCACCCATCCCGTACTCTCGGGCAACGCCTACGAGCTTATCGAAAAATCGCCGCTGACCGAGCTCGTCGTGTGCGACACCATCCCCTTGCGGCGCGAGTCGCCGAAGATCAAGGTGCTCTCCACGGCCAAGCTCTTCGCGCGCGCCATCCGCAACACGCACGAGCATCGCTCCATCTCAGCCCTCTTCGTGGGCGAATGAGCCATGCCGCTACCCGACGAAGCGTCCTGCGGGATCACCTCCTGCAGGACGCTTTTGTTTTTCACTCAAAACAAAGTGTTTTGGGACAAACTGGCATAGAGGGTCGGGCGGATGTTCCCGGCCATTTGCAGAGAGGATGTGAGGAACCGAGGAACTGAGGATTTGCCCCCTCTTTTTTATTGAATTGACTCACAACCAGTTGTTGCACTCTGCATTAGACGATGGTAAAAGCTGCGTTTTGGCTGCGTCATACTGCGCCTGAAAGCTGCGGTTAAGAAAAATTTCCAAACCACTTCGTAACGAGTATTTCGGGTCAGGCGGGTTCGGCCCACAGGTCGAAATGGCGCACTTCGATGTGCAGCTCGCCCTTTTCCATCTGTGCGCGGCGCAACGCCAGCCACGCCTCCCACTGCTCCACCATGCCCGGCATGAGCTCCAGCTCGCGCAGTGCCCGCTCCATGAAGTCCAGCAGCGCCTGTTGCAGGGCACGCGCCTCGGGCCCCACCTTCCACACCGAGGGCTTGCGCAGGGTGCGATAGCCGCGGTGCTCGAGCAGGTCCTCCAACACCGACACGGCCTGCTTGCCCAGCCGCGCGCCCCCTTCCTGCTCGCGCGTCATGTGCTGCTCGTACAGCCCTACGATGGGCAGATCGGCCGTGCCCGACGGCTCGAACGACATGCCGGCGTAGTTGATGGTAGCCAGCAGCGGCAGCCTGAAATCGGCCAGCATGCCCGCCACGGCCTCCACCTGCCGCCAGTTCAACAGATCGAGCAACGCATTGGCCGTCACCAGATCCACACCACCCAGATCGACGACATCCATCAAGCGGTCGAGCGGCGCGACCCGATATTGCACCTGCAGCCGGTGGCCCGCATCGGCGAACGTGGCGGCATCGCCCTCCACCGCAGCCGAATAGCCGGCCTTCGCCAGCCGCTCCGCCATCCAGGCCAGAGCAGGCCCGGGCAGGTGCCCGTCGTGGTCGAGCAGCAGCCAGCGCTGGTCGCCCCGAATGCGCGGCCCCAGATGGACGCAATTGGCGCCCAGCCCCGCCCCCAGATCCAGGATGGTGAGGGGCGAGCGGTTGCCCAGTCGCCTCAGGCAGGCAGCTTCTACCTCGCCATTGCGCGCGGCCTCGTCGAAGGGAAAGCGAAGATTCAACCAGTCGGTAGTGAAATGCACGTCGGATTGTGCGGGATGAGACTGCTCCGTGGGCATGCGTTCGTTTTTTTCTGAAAAGGAAGAGGATCGAGGCCGGACAGAATGGCCGTGCAATTTTACGGCACCCCGCCGATCGCCCGGACGATCGCGGCAGCCGTGGCGTCCCAGTCGGGATAATCCGGGTCGGCTGCCAGGGCCTCGGCCTGCATTTGCTCAAAGGTAGGGCGATCGAGCCGAACGAGCGCGTCGGTCAGCCGGGCGGCATCGTCGAAGGCCTGCCCCACTGCGCCGCGCTCCAGATGCCTTTCGGCAAACCCGCCCCGACAGACCCACACGGGCAGCCCGAAGGCGGCCGCCTCGGCGATGGCCATGCCCCAGGTTTCCATGCGCGCAGTGGAGACGAAGAGGTTGGCTTTCGCCAAAAAACCGGGCACCGATCCGGGGGACACGGCCCCGGCATGACGTACCCAGACGCTTCCGGCAGCGCGGTTCAATTTGCCGACAAGGCGCAAACAATGCGCGCCGTAAGCAGCGTCGGCACGCGCGTCGCCGAGCAGGGTGATGCGATGGCCCCGCCCGGCCAGAAGCGCGGCATGCGGCAAGAGCGTCGCGAGCCATTCGGCCAGTCCCTTGCGCGGAATGAAGTTGCCCGACCAGAGGATGTGCAGCGGCCATGGGGGCAGCGCCACGCCCTGCGGGCGGTGCCAGCGCACGCCGGGTGGCGCCACCACCACGGGCCGCCCGATGCCGGCACGCCGCAGCTCCCCGGCCGTGAAGGGGCTCGTAGCCACCAGCCCGTCGAAGCGGGCGAGCAAGGCACGCTCTTCGTCACGCCCCAGCGGCTGCTCGGGCCACAGCCATTGCAGGTGATGCACCACGAGCCACTGCGGCGCGCGCGCAGGCCTCCATGCGCGCATCCAAAGCGTATCCCACAGGGCCGGCTGAGCGGGATCGAGCGCAGCGGGCGGGCACCACCGCACCTGCACGCCCCGGCGCTCCAGCGCCTGCGCCACCATGGCGTTGTAGTGGTTGCCGCCGGACGGGAAGGCCGCGGGGTCGGGCGCCGCGAATTGCAACAGGCGCATCATGACACCTCACCCTCGTACGAGGCCCAGGCGATGTGCGACTCGCCCAGCGTAATGCGCAGGCGCCCCGAAAAATGGCCCTGCAGGCGGCGCCCCAGCTCGTCGTGGATATGGCGCGCCAGGAACTCGGTGGTCGTGAGCTGCCCCGCGAACTGAGGCAACTCGTCGAGGTTGCGATAGTCGAGCGGCGCCAGCGTCTCCTCCAACAGGCGCAGCGCCAGCCCGATGTCGATGACCACGTTGTGCTCGTTGAGTCGCTCGCTGAAAAACTCGGCGTCCACGACGTAGGTGGCGCCGTGCAGCCGCTGTGCCGGCCCGAAAGCAGGGTCGGGCAGGCTGTGGGCAATCATGATGTGCTTGCGCACGCGCACGCTGTACATAGGCCTGTTTTGGCCTGAAGATAGGGGCAGCCAGGCAAATCGCCCGGGAGCCGATCACTGGGCGCCCTCTTCTTTCTTGAGTGTGAACTTGACGGGCAACATGTACTGCACGCGCACGGGCTGCCCTGCCTGGCGGCCCGGGATCCAGCGCGGCATCTGCTTCACCACGCGCACCACCTCGTCGCCGCAGCCCCCGCCGATGTCGCGCACCACCTCGATGTCGCTGATACTGCCGTCCTTGTTCACCACGAAGCGCACCACCACCATGCCTTCGATACCGGCATCCTTGGCTTCCTTGGGATACTCGATGTTGCCGTACACGAACTCGAGCAGCTTCTGGTCCACGCACTGCTTGTGCTCGACCGCATCGGTCACGTCTTCGCAGCCCGGAAACTCGGGCATCTGGTCCACCATTTTGAACACTTCGTCGCCGATCGGGGCATCGGCGGGCGTGGCAGCTTCTTCGGCGGCCTGGGCCATCTCCTGGCTGGTATCCTGTTCGAGGCCCTGCTCGCAGGCCAGCCCCAGCAGGACGAGGGCGGCCATCAGGCTGAAGTGGACGAATCGTTTCATGATTCAGCATTTTTTGGTAATGGGAAAAAACTGTCATTCAGACGGATGCACCATGCGGGCGGAATGGTGTGTGCTTGCGCAAAAAAGGCGACAACCCCTGCGGGATTGTCGCCTGTCCGACCTGAAATGGATTGCCTTACTCCAGCTTGAAGCGGATGGGCAGGTTGAACTGCACGCGCACGGGGCGCCCCCGCTGCTTGCCCGGGTTCCACTTCGGCATCATGTTCACTACGCGCAGGGCCTCCTGCCCGCAGCCCGCGCCGATGTCGCGCAGGATACGTGCATCGGTGATGCGGCCGTCCTTCTCCACCACGAAGGTGATGACGACCACGCCCTCCACGCCGTTCTCACGCGCGATGGCCGGGTACTTGATGTTGCTGTAGATGAACTCGAGCAGCTTCTGGTCCACGCACTCCTTGCGCTGCACCTTGTCGGCGATGTGCTCGCAGCCAGGGAAGGCAGGCATCTCTTCCACCACCTTGAAGATCTCGTCCGGCTCTTTCTTGGGCGGCGGCGGAGGGGGCGGGGGCGGCGGCGCATGGTCGACCACCGGCTCGGGCCGCTCGATCACGGTCTCGTCCTCTACCGACTGGTCCACGAACTCCACGTCGTCCTCTTCCGTGATCAGCTCCTCAGGCACCTCCTGGATGACGGGCGGGGGCGGAGGAGGTGGCGGGGGCGGCGGCTCGGCCGTGCGCGGCGGCTCGATCTCGATGTCTTCCTCGAGCGTGTCCATGTACTGCGACACGTCGATCTTCTTCTCGTAGGTCGTCCAGTTGAAGGCCAGGATGGTGAGCACCAGCGCGGCCAGCATGCCGAAGTGGAAAAACGTCTGGCTCAGGCTGAAGGCGTCCACCTCGGAATACTTGGCGTGCTCCTCGAGCGGATGGTCGGCGGGCTTGTGCTGGCGTTTGCCGGCGAGCAGCTCCTCACTGCGCTTGTTGAGCACGTAGCGCATCACGAGGATCAACCCGATCACGAACACGACTACGCCAACCAGCGCCCAAACGAGTACCCGAGCGGAAATGGCGAAATCCATAGCATGTCGTTTTTATGGTGAAACCATCGAATGCAAACGACATACTGTTTCTCCCTCAGGCTCGGTCTTGTCTTTGCCGAAAGGCGGGGCGCTCCCGGCATCGCCATGAAGCGCCCCAAATTTAATCAATTGATTGTTAACCTGCTATCCTGCTTGTACAACGATTACCTGTCTATTCGAGTTTAAACCGGATGGGCAGCGTGAAGCGCACGCGCACGGGGCGGCCGCGCTGTTTGCCGGGGTTCCACTTCGGCATCATTTGTACGATGCGCACGGCCTCGTCGCCACAGCCGGCACCGATATCGCGCACCACCTGGATGTCGGTGATGCTGCCGTCCTTCTCCACCACGAAGTTGACCACTACCAACCCCTGTACGCCGTTGTCGCGCGCAATGGCCGGATACTTGATGTTGCTGTAGATGAACTCGAGCAGCTTCTGATCCACGCACGCCTTGCGTTCGGCCTTGTCGGCGATGTGTTCACAGCCGGGGAAGGTGGGCATCTCTTCCACCACCTTGAAGATCTCCTCCGGCTCCTCCTTCGGGGGCGGGGGCGGTGGCGGGGGCGGAGGTGCCGCAGGCTTGTCCACTACCGGCTCGGGCCTTTCGATGTAGGTGTCTTCGTCCACCGACTGGTCCATGAATTCGATGTCCTCCTCTTCGGTGACCAGTTCGTTGGGCACTTCCTGGATCACGGGTGAAGGCGGCGGCGGGGGCGGCGGGGGTGGTGGCTCGGCGGTACGGGGCGGCTCGATCTCGATGTCCTGTTCGAGCGTGTCCATGTACTGCGATACATCCACCTTTTTCTCGTACACCGTCCAGCTGAAGGCCAGGATGGTGATGATGAGCGCGGCCGCCAGGCTCAGATTGAAGAAGATGGAACCAAATTGGAAGACGTCCACCTCGCGGTACTTGGCAAACTCCTCGAGCATCCCGTCGGAAGGCTTGTGGGGGTGCTTGCCGGAAAGCAGCGCCTCCGACTCGCGGGCCAGCCACCAGCGCATCACGAGGATGATGCCTAAGATGAGCACGACGAGGGCGACGAGCGACCAGACCAGGACCTGTGCAGAAACGGCAAATTTCATGGCTATGGCTGTTTTCAGGTGAGCAAATGGAGCATCGATAGCCGTGTTTCTGCGAGAGGTGTGCAGGCCCTTCAAGACGTATCTCGTGGCTTGCTCATGCAAAATAAAAAGCGGTGACGCGCCTGCTCATGAGACACGTCACCGCTCGTAGGTGCGAAAAATCAGTCAGTTACATACCTACTACTCGAGTTTGAAGCGGATGGGCAGGTTGAACTGCACGCGCACGGGGCGACCGCGCTGCTTGCCGGGGTTCCACTTCGGCATCATGTTCACCACGCGCAGCGCTTCCTGGCCGCAGCCAGCGCCGATGTCGCGGGCGATGCGTGCATCGGTGATGCTGCCGTCCTTCTCCACGACGAAGGTGATCACCACCATCCCTTCCACGCCGTTCTCACGGGCGATGGCGGGGTATTTGATGTTGCCGTAGATGAACTCGAGCAGTTTCTTGTCCACGCACTTCTTGCGCTCGGCCTTGTCGGCCACCGACTCACAGCCGGGGAAGGTGGGCATCTCCTCCACCACCTTGAAGATCTCGTCCGGCTCCTTCTTGGGCGGCGGGGGCGGCGGCGGGGGCGGCGGCGCATCCACTACGGGTTCGGGGCGCTCGACCACCGTTTCGTCTTCCACCGACTGGTCCACGAACTCCACGTCGTCCTCCTCTTCGATGAGCTCTTCCGGCACCTCTTCGATCACGGGCGGCGGCGGAGGCGGCGGCGGGGGTGGCGGTTCGGCGGTACGAGGCGGTTCTACCTCGATGTCTTCTTCGAGTGTGTCGAGGTACTGGCTGACGTCCACCTTCTTTTCGTAGGTGGTCCAGCTGAAGGCCAGGATCGTCAGGCCCAGGGCTGCCAGCATGCCGAAGTTGAAAAACGTGCCACTCAGGCTGAACGCATCAACCTCGGAATACTTGGCATGCTCTTCGAGCGGATGGCCCGAAGTCTTGTGCTGGCGCTTGCCCTGCAGCAGCTCCTCGCTGCGCTTGTTGAACACGTAGCGCATCACGAGGATCAGCCCGATGACAAACACGAGCACTCCTACCAGCGACCAGACCAGTACCTGTGCGGATACTGCAAAATCCATATCAGGTCGTTTTATTGTGAAAAAATTCGTACATCCCGATTCCAACCACTGCGCCCAGGCCATTGGCCAGCGCGTCGCCCCATTCGAAGGTGCGCCACGGCATCAGCCCTTGTATGCCCTCCATGAGCAGGCCCCACGCCACACATCCCAGCGCGATGGCCCACCACGACCAGGCAAGACCGGCCTTGCCGCGCCCCCATCCCCACAACCAGGCCCATACGCCGTAGGCGCCGAAATGGGCCAGCTTGTCGGGCGACCACAACTGGTCGGGCAGCGATACGCCCGCCGAGAGCGACAGCCAGGTGAGTACACACCCAAAGGCCAGGGCCGGCAACAGCGGCTCGATGGTATCTCTTCTGTAAAAACCCTTTTTGAAAGGGTTATGTTGAACGCTTTCGCCCAACGGCTTTCGGTTGTATAGATGCGCCACGCGCAAAAAATGGTGTGCGGGATCCAAAAAAAATCAGCTGATCATCTTCTTGTATTCCTCTGCCGTCATCAGCTCCTCCAGCTCGGCAGGGTTGGTCATCTCGATCTTGATGATCCAGCCCTTCTCGTAGGGATCTTCATTGAGCAGGGACGGGTTGTCGCCTTCGTTCTCGTCGAGCTCGGGGTTGAACTCCAGCACCTTGCCGCTCACGGGCATGATCAGATCGGAAGTGGTCTTCACGGCTTCCACCGTGCCGAACACGTCGCCTTTCTTCAGCTCCTCGCCTACGGTATCCACCTCTACGTACACGATTTCGCCCAGCTCACTTTGCGCAAAATCCGAAATGCCTACCCAGGCCGTCTTGCCGTCTTCTGCTACGCGAATCCATTCATGGTCTTCGGCATAGCGGAGATTTTCTGGAATATTCATGACTTGTTTCGAGTTGATCTGGTAAAATTTGGTTGGTTTCGTCGCAGGGGCGAAAATAGTTTATTTTGCTTTGCTTCGCCCGGGCAATGCGCCTTTCTCACTGTTTTTTCCAAAACAAAATGCCGGCATCGCGCCGCCTGCAGCTGCGCCCTGCAGCATCACTCTTCCTCCTCGCCGGGGCGTCGCTCCGGCTTCATCTGGGGGAAGAAGATCACTTCCTGGATCGAATCCTGGTTGGTCAGCAGCATGGTCAGCCGGTCGATGCCGATGCCCAGGCCCGAGGTAGGCGGCATGCCGAACTCGAGCGCGCGCAGGAAGTCCTCATCGAGGGCCATGGCCTCCTCGTCGCCGCGCTGGGCCAGTTTGAGCTGCTCCTCGAAGCGCTCGCGCTGATCGATGGGGTCGTTCAGCTCGGTGTAGGCATTGGCGATCTCCTTGCGGTTGACGAACAGCTCGAAGCGCTCGACCAGGCCCGGCTTGGAGCGGTGCTTCTTGGCCAGCGGCGTCATCTCGATGGGGTAGTCGGTGATGAAGGTGGGCTGGATGAGGTGCGGCTCCACCGTCTCGCTGAAAATTTCGTCGATGAGCTTGCCCTTGCCCATGCTGTCGTCCACCTCGATGCCCAGGTCCTTGGCCACCTTGCGCAGGGCAGCCTCGTCCATGTTGCTGATGTCGATACCTGCATATTCCTCGATGGCTTCGAACATGGGCAGGCGCCGGTAGGGGGCCTTGAAGTCGATGACGTGCTCACCGATCTGGACCTTCGTATCCCCGGTCACTTCCCTGGCGATGGTCTCGAGCAGCTCTTCCACCATCTCCATCATCCAGTTGTAGTCTTTCCAGGCCACGTAGATCTCCATGCTCGTAAACTCGGGGTTGTGGGTGCGGTCCATCCCCTCGTTGCGGAACATCTTGCCGATCTCATAGACGCCTTCGTAGCCGCCCACGATGAGGCGCTTGAGGTACAGCTCGTTGGCGATGCGCAGGTAGAGCGGGATGTCGAGCGTGTTGTGCCAGGTCTTGAAAGGACGCGCCGCCGCGCCGCCATGGATGGGCTGCAGCACCGGCGTCTCCACCTCGAGCCAGCCATGCGCATCGAAGTAGCGGCGCATGCTCTGGATGATGCGGGTGCGCTTGACGAAGATGTCGCGCACGTGGGGGTTGACGATCAGGTCCACGTAGCGCATGCGGTAGCGCTGCTCGGGATCGGTGAAGGCGTCGTGCACCTTGCCTTCGGCATCCACCTTGACCACGGGCAGAGGCCGCAGCGACTTGCTCAGCAGCTTCAGCTCCTTGACGTGGATGGTGATCTCGCCCATGCGCGTGCGGAACACATGGCCTTTCACGCCGATGATATCGCCCAGGTCGAGGTATTTCTTGAACAGCAGGTTGTACAGGTCCTTGTTCTCGCCCGGGCAGATCTCGTCGCGGGCGATGTAGATCTGGATGCGGCCGGTGCTGTCCTGCAGCTCGGCAAAGGAGGCCTTGCCCATGATGCGGCGCGTCATCATGCGGCCGGCCAGGCTCACCTCCTGCCACTGGTCGGCTTCTTCGTCCTTGAACTGCTCCTTGATCTGGGCCGCGTGATGGGTCACCGGATACTGCTCGGGCGGATAGGGATCGATCCCCATCTCGCGGATCTTCTGCAGGTTTTCCCGGCGGATGATCTCCTGTTCGGAAAGCTGACGTGGCTTGTTTTCCGTCATGATATGCTTGCAGCTTGTGTTTTGAAAATGAAACACTTTTGAGCCAAAGGGTCGTCGAGCCCAAAAAGTTGCGCAAAAATAGCATTTCGGCACAAAGGCTCGGCAGCGCAGCGGTTGTGCAGGGGAAATCCTACCTTACGGCACCGGACCGGCGCGCATCGACCATCGCGCTTTGCGTCTGTCGGAAGTCGATGAACGATGGGCACGTCCCACACCGTGACGCGTGACGTCGTGACGACCCCGACAAGTCGGGGCAGGCAGTGACGACGTCACCTTCGTAAACCCTCAACCATTTTTGCTATGGCCCGCATCATTGGCTTTGGCGGTGTCTTTCTCAAGGCCCGCGATCCCGAAAAGTTGAAAAAATGGTATGTGGAGGTGCTCGGCGCCCCGCTCACGCCCGAGGGCTACGTCGTCTTCTCCGACGATCCGCAGCGCCCCGCCTATGCCGTGTGGAGCGCCATGGACGAAACAACGACCTATTTTGCCCCTTCCGAAAAAGACTTCATGATTAACTTCCGGGTGGACGACATGGCAGGCATGCTCGAGCGTCTGCGGCAGGCAGGCGTGGAGGTGCTGGGTGAAGAAAAGCTGGACTATGGTCACTTCGCCTGGGTCATGGATCCGGAAGGCACCAAAGTCGAACTCTGGGAGCCCCGGACCGAGACGTTCAAGGAACAAAACAGTCTTTGAGCGGCACCGGCAGGCTTCATTTGCCGAAAGGCACCAAAAAAAAAATCAAAACCCATGCGCATTCAGTTTTGTGGTGCGGCGCGTACGGTCACGGGCAGCGCCCACCTGCTCACCCTCGACGACGGCTACACCATCCTGCTCGACTGCGGCCTGTATCAGGGTCACGAAGCCGAGATGAAAGGCTTCAACCGGCAGTGGTATTTCAAGCCCGAAGCGCTCGACGCCGTGGTGCTCTCCCATGCCCATATCGACCACAGCGGGCGCCTGCCCAAGCTGGTCAAGGACGGCTTCGAAAACGTCATCCACAGCACCCACGCCACGCGCAGCCTGTGCAGCATCATGCTGCTCGACTCGGCCCACATCCAACAATACGATGCCGAATACTACAACCGCAAGCGCAAGCCCAAGGAGCCGCGGCAGCCGCTGTACACCAGCCGCGACGTGCATCAGACCATGGGTCAGTTTGCCAGCTTCGCCTACGACAAGTGGTTTCGGCTGCGCCCCGACGTGGAGGTGCTCTTCCGCGACGCCGGCCACATCCTGGGCAGCGCCAGCGTCACGCTGCGCATCCGTCAGGGCAACCGCCACCTGACCATCGGCTTCACCGGCGACATCGGCCGCCCCAACCGCCCCATCCTGCGCGACCCGCAGCCCATGCCCGAAGTGGATTACCTGATCTGCGAATCGACCTACGGTGACAAGGACCACGAAGAGAAACCGCGCGAAATGGAACGCCTGCTGCAGGTCATCCGCCACACCTGCATCGAGAAGAAGGGGCGCCTGCTCATCCCCGCCTTCAGCGTGGGCCGCACCCAGGAAATCGTGTACATGCTCGACCAGCTGGCCAACGCCGGCCGCCTGCCCCGCATCCCGGTGTACGTGGACAGCCCCCTGGCCGTCAATGCCACCACCATCTACGGCGCCCATCCCGAGTGCTACGACGAAGAGCTGGAAGAGTACCTGCTCACCGACGACAACCCCTTCGGCTTCAATGGCCTGACCTACATCCGCAGCGTGGAAGCCAGCAAGGCGCTCAACCACAGCCACGAGCCCTGCATCATCATCAGCTCGGCAGGCATGATGCAGGCGGGCCGCGTGAAGCACCACCTGTACCACTCCATCGAAAACCCGAAAAACACCATCCTCATCGTGGGCTACTGCACGCCCGACACGCCGGGTGGCCAGCTGCGGGCCGGCGCCAGGCAGTTGCGCCTCTTTGGCGAGTGGAAGCAGGTGCTGGCCGAGGTGGTCATCATGGATTCGTTCAGCGCCCATGCCGACCGCCACGAAATACTCGACTTCGTCGAAAACCAGAAAGGGCACGCCCACAAGATCTTCCTCGTGCACGGCGAGTACGACAAGCAAACGGCCCTGCGCGACCTGATGTACCGCCACGGCCACAAAAACATCGAGATTCCCGAGCTGGGCGAGGAGGTGCGCATTTGAAGCGCCGGGAAATGCGGATGGATACTGCGTCAAGAGGAAGCGAGGAACTGATGGTTGAGACAGGGCCAAGCCCTGATGTTGATACGCCGCCGATGGCGGCGATGTTGAGACGCTGCTACGCAGCGATGTTGAGAGGGTGGAAGCTCGCTGTGCTCGCGACGATGGACGATGGACTATGGACTATGGACTATCTATGATGGACGTCGTCACGCGTCACGGTGTCACAACCTGCCCCGCGAAGCGGGATCGTCACGGCGTCTCGATCAAAATCTGACTGCGCTGGAATGTATTCAACATGAACCGCCGGGGCTATAAGCTCTTTTTGGCGAAAGCCGGAATGAAAAAAGTGAACCATGTCGCATTGGACCAACTTCCTGAGCTGCACCCTCGTGCTCTGTTTTTGCCTTTCGGCAAATGCTACCCATGCGCAGCCGTCCCACTCGTCGTGGCTGCTCGTGCCCGAGCGCGTGTTCGACGGTCAGGCCATGCACGCGGGCTGGGCCGTATGGGTGCAAAGCGACACCATCGCGGCCGTCGGGCCCGTCAGGTCGGTACGTCAGCATTTGCCGGAAGGCACGTCCGTCCTCGAGCTGGCCGGCACCACGCTGCTGCCCGGCCTGATCGAGGGGCACAGCCACCTGTTGCTCCATCCCTACGACGAGACTTCGTGGAACGACCAGGTGCTGAAAGAGTCGCAGGCCGAACGCGTGGCCCGCGCCGTGGTGCATGCACGCAAGACGCTGGAAGCCGGCTTTACCACCATGCGCGACCTGGGCACCGAGGGCGCCGGCTATGCCGACGTGGGCCTCAAGACTGCCATAGAGAAAGGGGTGGTGCCGGGGCCCCGCCTGCTGGTGGCCGGGCCCGCCATCGTGGCCACGGGCAGCTACGGGCCGAAGGGCTTTGCCGACCACGTACACGTGCCCCTCGGCGCCGAGGAAGCCGACGGCTACGACGACCTGATCGAGACGGTGCGCCGGCAGATCGGCGGGGGCGCCGACCTCATCAAGGTGTATGCCGACTACCGATGGGGCCCCGGCGGCGAAGCCATGCCTACCTTCTCGCAGCGCGAGCTGGAACTGATCGTCGAGACGGCGCACTCGTCGGGGCGGCCCGTGGTGGCACACGCCGCCACGGCCGAGGGCATGCGCCGCGCCACCCTGGCCGGCGTGCAGACCATCGAGCACGGCGACGGCGGCACGCCCGAAGTGTTCCGCCTCATGGCCGAGCGCGGCGTGGCGCTCTGCCCCACCCTCGCCGCCGCCGATGCCATCATGCAGTATCGCGGATGGAAGAAAGGACAGGAGCCCGAGCCGGCCCGCATCCGCCAGAAGCGCGCTTCGTTCCGGGCGGCCCTCGAGGCGGGCGTCACCATCGTGGCGGGCGGCGATGTGGGCGTGTTCCCGCATGGCGACAACGCGCGCGAGCTGGAACTCATGGTCGCATACGGCATGCCTCCGCTCGACGTGCTTCGGGCGGCCACCTCCGTCAATGCCCGCGTGCTTGGTCTGCACGACCGCGGTCGCATCGCGCCGGGCCTGCTGGCCGACCTGCTGATCGTCGAGGGCGACCCCGCTGCCGACATCCGCGCCCTGCGCCAGGTGCGCGCCGTGATGAAGGGCGGACAGTGGGTGGTCG
The DNA here is from genome assembly GCA_964401445.1 of uncultured Saprospiraceae bacterium. Taxonomy (GTDB): domain Bacteria; phylum Bacteroidota; class Bacteroidia; order Chitinophagales; family Saprospiraceae; genus WFYJ01. The sequence continues at coordinate 15,010 of CAYNYN010000054.1, forward strand.
CGCCGGACTGATGGCCGGGGCAACGGCAGGAACCGTTGAGGGGGTGGATTTTGATGGTTGAGACGCGCCCAAGGCGCAATGTTGAGATGTGAAAAACGTTGCGAGCCGTTGCTGATTTGCTTCCCCGACAGGTCGGAGCCTGTCCCGAAAATCAGGACAGGCTGTTGCGCAAGCCACTGCGGCTGAAAACTGCGGTTTCGAGAGAAAAAAGAGCCAGGAAGGAGCTCATGCAGAGCTGAATCACCGGACAAATAGATCATGCACCCCACTTTTCGCACCATATTGCCGCCGGGGGTCTACCCGTTCCGCA
>CAYNYN010000055.1:0-15204 GCA_964401445.1 uncultured Saprospiraceae bacterium
GTGGTTTTGTTCGGCCTCATTCGCTTTGATTTGGTTCTGTGGGCGAAGGTAATTGCTGCAAGCCTTCCCCCAGCCATGACATGTCACATTTCAGGCTCCATTCCTAACGCAGCAAAAGCACGAGACGGGCATTTTATAGCGCCAGAATGAATGGAGGAGAATTCGAGGATCTAATGGTTGAAACCTGACTGCGCCCTGACGTTGATTCCGGCCTGCGGCCGCCTGCTGAGACGAAAAAACGTTGCGCATCGTTGCGTCGCCGCGTCGTTGCGCGAGACCTCAACCCTACACCCTCAACCCTCAACCATTTATTGCAAAGGCTCACCATTCACTTGCACGGCCCCTTGCGCTTTTTTCATCAAGGACGGTGTTTTTGCTCACCCGTCGACTGAAGTCGCAAATTCTGGCTTTTTTCTTGTGCAATCCGGGAACATCCGACTCTTTATTTGTGTTGGCACTGGTAGATCATCCTTTTCATATCCAAAAGCCCCAATATCCCATGAAAAAATTCTTCCACCTGTTCCAGAAAAGAAGACCCGCCGCCACGGCTTCGACCAGCGAGCCCGCCACGCGCAACTCCACTGGCGCCTCGAAAAACACCACGGACAAGGGTGGTCACACCGCTCAGGCATCCCGGCCCGGCGCGCCGACCGATAAAACCGTGGTCCTGCCACCGCCCGAGATCTACGCGGACGACGGTGATCTGGGCTACTGCTGAAAAAATGCTTTTCCAACGGCCCGTGGTGCGACAAAAGGACGGGGCCGGCACTGCCTTCGCAATGCCGGCCCCGTTTGTGCACATCAGGCACACGTAGCGTTTACAGGTATTTCGTCGAATTGCGATCGGTCAGAATCTCCTTGAGCTCCTTCAGCTGCTTGTACTGATGGGGCATCACGCGCTTGAATGCTTCCTTGAACCCGAAAAAGGCGCCCGACTCGAGCACCTCGGGCAGCAGCTTTTCGATCTGGTCCTTCACGAACAGCACGTCCTCCTTGAGCATCGCCTTCAGCGACGGGATGTCGTGATAGTCGCTCTCCACGGCCACCCCTTTTTCCACGCGGCCATCGTCCTGCGGCACCGGATCGAGCGGAATGATGTGCTCTTCGTCTTGCGGCGGCACGAGAGCCCCTTTGGGCAGTTCCCATTCGTCGCTTTCCTTGTCGGCGTTGACGAGGAAAATTTCCAGGCCCTTCTCGCGCATCCGGTAGATGATCAGGGTCACTTTTTCAGTAAGGCTCATCCTGTGGCAAAATTTACGTGACGTAATGCAGGAGGGACAACATAGAAAGCCTCGGACGGTTCAGTCCGAATGACAAAGATAAAGCCTTCGCAAAGACCAGCCCTTCATGCCGGGCGCGGCGCCACACCTGCCTTACGACGCCCAACGGCTATTTTTTGAGAATAATCTCCACGTTTTCAACACCTTCCATCGACAGCACCTCCAGTTCCACACGGCGGTTGATGGCATGCTGCGCCTCGGTGCAGGGCACGCCGTCGTCGCATTCGTTGGTCAGGCGCGTCTCGCCAAAACCCTCCCATTCGAGGCGGTCGGGTGAAATGCCTCTCGATATGAGGTAGTCCATGACCGACTTGGCGCGCCGCTTCGACAACTCCAGGTTGTAGGCATCGTTGCCGCGGCTGTCGGTATGGGCATTCACCTTGAAGCGCAGCCCGGGGAACTGCTTCATCACCTCCACCACCTTGTCGAGCACCGGCGCCACGTCGGGCCGGATGTCGGCCTTGTCGAAGTCGAAATACACCTTGTCGAGGCGAATCACGATGTGCGGCCGCAGCCACAAGGTGTCGTGCAGCATTTCCGCTTCCAGGCAGCGCGGCAACAGGCCGGTGAGCGCGTGCTCATCGCCCACATAGTTGTTGCGGGTGGCAGCCAGGAAATAGTCGTGTTCGCAATTGAGCTCGCGCACGAAGGTGCCACTGCTGTCGGTGACGAGGGTCTCCCGCTGGCCCATCGTCCGGTCCTCGAAGGTCACCTGCGCCTCGGGCACCGGCACCTTGTTGAATTTGTCGAGGACGATCACCTGCAGCTGCCGCAATATCTCGCGCCGGCGCAAGGCGATGACGTAGCCCCCCTTGTCGGCCAGCTCGGCCACCGTCGCATCCGCCTCCCTGGGGAAATAGTCGGGATGCGAGGCGGCAAGGTGGTACTTCGTGGCCGACGGCACCAGATCGAAAGCCCCTTCCCCACCCTTCAGCGACAGCTCGAAGGTGGGGTTTTGCGCAGCGGGATGATACAGTCGGTCGAACAGGTCTTCGATCTCGCCCAGATCCACGATCACCGCGGCATCGGGAATGCGCTCGCCCGTCAGCTCGTCGATCACGATGACCTTGCCGGCAATGATGCGGGGTTCGTACTTGAAGTGGTACAGGTCGTCGGCGCCTTTGCCGCCCGGCCGGTTGGATGCAAAGTATCCTTCGCGAAAGTTCTTGTCCACCACCAGGCTGAAATCGTCGTAGGGCGTGTTGATGGGCTGTGGCAGCGCGCCCACCAGCTCCCATTCCTCTGCGGCGTTCAGCCTTGCGGCAAACACGTCCAGCCCGCCCAGACGGCCCGGCAGGCTGTCGCTGGCGAAGAAGAGGTTTTCCTCCACATCGACGAAGGGGAAAATCTCGTTGCCCGGGCTGTTGATGGCCGGCCCCAGGTTGACGGGGGTGCTCCACTGCTGGCCGTCCCATTCGCTCATCCAGATGTCCATGCCGCCATAGCCGCCCGGCCGGTTGGACGCGAAGTACAGCCTGCGACCGTCGGCCGAGAGGGCCGGATGGGCATGGTCGTAGTAATCGTCGTTGAAGGGCAGCGCCTCACCCCTGCTCCACACGCCTTCCTCGGACAGCTCGCTGCGATAGAGCTTCAGGTTGATGAAGTTCGAGTCGTTTTTCCCTTCGAGGTTGTTGCGGGTGAAGATCATGCCGGTGCCGGCGGGGAAAAAGGTGGCCACGCCGTCGTTGTAGCGGCCGTTGATCACGTGCCGCGGCATGCGCCGGGGGGTGCCCAGGCTGTCGCCCATGCGCGGCACCTCGTACAGGTCGGTAAAGGCGTCGCCGGTGGTGGTGCGACACACGAGCCACGCATCCGAAGAGGCCGTATAGACGAGCCGCGCACCATGTACCACGGGCGCAAACTCCATGCGCTCGGTGTTCAGTTGGCTCAGCGGATGCACCTCTATGCTCGACTGGCCGTTTGCCGAAAGGCTGCATGCAATCAGAAGGGCTGAAAATATGTGGATGCGCATCATCATTTGCTCTTTTTCAACTTGGGGGTTCTCAGAAATGGCGCAAGCTGTGCACCTCGCAGTCCTCGCACTCGAAGGTGTAGCCCAGCATGAACTCGAAGCTGCCCGTAGTCACCTGTTTGAGGTCCGAGGTCGTCAGATCGAGCGACAGTCCGATGCGCATGCCGTTGCCCACCTCGTAGCCGATCAGGCCGTCGATCGAGTCGCCATGCCGGTAGCTGGCACCCAGCCAGAGCACCTCGCCAATGAGGAAATTGGCATTCAGGTCGAGCTCGAAGGGGGCATGCGGGTTGAAGCTGATCATGGCATTGGGGTGGAACGCTACTCCATCGCTCAGCGGCAGCTCGGTGCCGGCGATCAGGTAGTAGCTCAGCACCCCTGCACCGAAGTTGTTGCGGTCGTTGTACAAGGGGTTGGCCAGCAGCAGGGGCGCCGAGAGGCCCGCGTAGAACTTGCCCGAGGTGAAGTACACGCCCAGGCCGATGTTGGGGCGCGAGGCCTGTTCGGCGGCGCCGTCGAGCTGGCTGTCCACCAGGTCGAAGGGGCGGCCCATCGACCAGTCGGCACGCCAGTTGTCGAACCGCAGGTTGGCGCCCAGGCGCAGTGTCTGCGAGCCGTCGTCCTTCAGCAGGATGCGGTAGGCGTAGTACAGGCCGCCCAGCGTCGCCTGGTACAGGCCGATCTTGTCGGCCACGAGCGAGATGCCGACGCTGTGGGCCGGATCTTTCGGCAGGGGCGCGTGGGCCATGATGCTGAAGGTGCGGGGTGCGCCGTCCAGGCCGCTCCACCACTGGCTGCGATAGATGGCCGCGGCATCCAGCACGTTCTTGCCGCCCGTGAAGGCGGGGTTGTACATCATGCGGTTGACCATGAAATGGGTGAACTGCACGTCGCTCTGGGCCTGCACCTGCAGGCTGCACGCGCCTATGCACATCAATACGAGATAAAGGTGTCGCATCATTCGCTTTTTTTGGCCTTTCGGCAAAATCAGTGTGCGCCTTTCGGCAAAATCTCATCTCCAAGCCCGCCGATCAACGGACGATCGTGATAAAGCCCTGCCGCACGCGCTTGCCTTCGGCGTCGAGCTGCAAGAGGTAGAAGTAGGTGCCTGCCGGTAACGGCTTGTCGCCCCAGGTGCCCTCCCAGTCGTTTCGATAGGGGCTGGCACTGTAGATCTCGTCACCCCAACGGTTGAAGATGCGCAGGGTGTTCTCGGTAGTGCAGGAGGGATTTTCCAGACACGGGATGATCAGCTTGTCGTTGGCGCCATCGCCGTTGGGCGTGAGCACGTTGGGCACCTCACACTCGCAGTCGGTGGTGATGGTGATCGTCACCGTGGCCTCGTCGCACAGGTCGGGGCAGGCGGCGCTGCACAGCGTATAGACGAGCTGGTCGGTGCCGAAGAAGTTGTTGTCGGGCTCATAGACAAGCATGCCGTTGGCATCGAAGCTGGCGGTGCCATGGGCGGGCGGCACGGTCACCGTCAGGGTGCCCAGCCCGCTCGGGGCGCTGTCGTTGGCCAGCACGTCGATGAGCAGGGTCGCATTGAGGTCGCCCGTGGCTGCGTCGTCTTCGGCGAGCGGTCCCTCCCACACTTCCACCACGACCATGTCGGAGGGAGCGGTGAGGCATCCGTTGGCATCGACGGCCTCGACGAGATACATGCCCGCCATACCGGGATCGAGCGTGAAGGTGGGCTCGCCCGTGGCACCCAGCAGCACGCGCACCCCGTTTTCATCGATGCGGTACCAGTACCACACGCTGCCGCCGGCCGGCCCGTCGGCCGTGAGCACGAGCGGCTGGCCGGGGCACAGCGCGGTTGCATTTGCCGAAAGGCTGATGGTATCGGTGGTGTACAGCGAGATGTCGAAGACGACCGGCAAGGCCGCACAGCCCGTCAGCGTACCCGCCTCGAGCAGCCAGGTGCCCGCCAGCGCAGGCGAGAGCGGGCCTACCAGCAGCGTCAGCGTATCCGAGCCGCTCAGGTCGCCGCCGAAGACGGTGCCATCGGGCGCCGTCCACTGATAAGTGCCCTGCTGCCCGCCGAGGTCGACCCACGCGCAGAGCGTGATCGTGTCGCCCGCGCAGCCGGTGCCGCCCGGCCCGATGACGACGATCTTCGGCCTGACCAGCACCTCGACGGAGATACAGGCCGTATCGGACACGCAGCCCGCATCGGATACCAGCTCGATGCAATACTCGCCGGCATGGATGAGGCCCACGTTGGGCACGTAGGCGGTAAAGGGCCCCGACCAGTCGGCCGTACCCGTGAAGACGAAGCCGTTGGGGCCCGTCCAGGTGTAGGTGACCGTACCGCTGCCCACCGCGCCATTGAGGGCGCTCAGCCAGAGCGTATCGCCCTCGCAGACGGGCTCGTTGGCCATCAGCTCGATGGGTATGGGGACGGGATTGACGACGAGGTGGAACTGCTGTGTGGTGGTGCCGCCCCCGGGCCAGCCCGTCACCTCGAGGGTGATGGTGCCTGCCTGGGCCAGCGTCACGTCAGACAACTGCAGACAGACGACGTCGCCCGGCATGCCCGTGCCGCTCTGCAGCACGTTGCCTGCGGCATCGATCCATCGATAGGTCAAAGAATCGAGGCCCGGCCCTTCGAGCTGGGCACAGAAGAGCACGTTTTCGCCCTCACACACGACGACGGTGGTGTCGGTGGTCGGCGTGACGATTGGTGGCTCGCATGGCACTACGAGCACGCACGCCTTTTCCGACACACAGCCCTGGGCCGTCTCCAGCTCGAGGCAATACAGGCCGGGCGGCACATGCGGCTGTCCGGTCACCGTTGCCTCGTAGGGGCCTGGCGCCAGCGCCGTGCCGGTATAGCTGAAGCCGTTGGGTCCCGTCCAGGTGTAGGTGACGGTGTCGCCCGGCGGGATGTTTTCGCTCGTGGCCGTGAGCACGAGCGTATCGGCACAGGTGACGATCACGCTGTCGGTCAAAACGATTTCCGGCAACGGATTGACCGTGACATCGACGCAGACGGTGTCCACCGGTCCGCACAGGTTGCTGCCTTCCATGGTGAAACACCAGGTGCCCGAGCCGCCGAGGGTGGCCGGCGCTTCGAACGCGAAAGGCCCGTCGATGGGGCACGGTGCGGTATACACCGTGCCGTCGGGTGCGATCCAGACGCAGGTGGCCAGCGGCGGATCGCCCAGGAACACCTGGCCGCCGATGAGGGCATAGTCGAGTATCAGGCCATCGAGATCGACCAGCTCGAGCGCCGTGGGCACCTCGGCAAAATCGACCGCGCTGCTGCCTGTAACCGAGAAGCAGACCTGGAAGAGGCTGGTGCCATCGGGCACGCTCACGCCCGTGACGCCCTGGTCGTACCACACGAAGCCCATTCGGCCGTCGAAGAAGCTGAAGCTGCCCAGCCCCAGGAAGGGGAGGTTGATGTTTTCGATGCCCAGCAACTGCAGGCTGGTCGAATCCCACTCCATGCTCCACTGCATGCCCAGTATGTCGGTGAAGTTGTAGGCTTTCACGTCGAGGCAGACCTCATCGCCGGGCTGCGCCCAGGCCGTGCCGATCTCGAGGGTAAACTTGTCGGGGCTGCTCAGCTGCTGCGTCACCATGCCATTTGCCGTAAGGCGGATGGTGTCGCCCTCGCAGTAGGCGTCGCTATCGGCCTGCAGGTCGGTAAGCATGACCGTGGGCGACCAGTGAATGAAGACCGTGTCCACGTTGCTGGCGCACGTATCGGCGGTGATGACCTGCAACGTGTATGCGCCACTGCCGGGCCCTGCCGGCGGCGGGGCGACCCAATGCGTCAGCGTGGCATTGCCACTGCCCTGCACCTGCTGCTCGTAGTTGTTGGGGCCACTCCAGAAGGCCGTCCACTGGTCGGCCGTGTCCAGGCCGGTGAGCAGGGCTTGCAGCAGGACGCTGTCGGCACAGGTGACGGTATCCATCGTCACGATGTCCACGGAAGGCGCATTGGTGACGACCACCTCCACGCATGCTGGCTCGGGCGTGGAGCAACCATTGTCGGCGGTGAGGGTAAGGCAATAGATGCCGCTGTCGTCGGGCTGGGCATTGGGAATAATCAGATCAAAGCTGTCGTCGGGACCGACCGTATCAGTCACCATCAGCCCATTGGGACCCGTCCAGGTGTAGGCAATGATAGTGATGCCGCCCGTGGTGATCGTATTTGCCGAAAGGACGATGTCTTCGCCGGCACAATAGTGGCCCCCACCCATCATGTCGGTGATCGCCAACCCCGACAAGGTGTCCACCGGCACCTCATAGGGACCGGACGTACATCCGTTGTCGCCCTCGAGGGTCAGCGTGTAGATGCCCACGTCGTTGCCATCAACCGTGCCGAGGTCTGCCGTGAATGGCCCTGCCGGCCCGGTCGTGGCCTGCACGAAAAAGCCGTTCGGGCCCGTCCAGGTATAGGTGACGGTCGTCAGGCCGGGCACCTCGTTGGTGGCGCTGAGCATGCCCGGCGTGCCCAGGCAGTACACGCCGCCGCCAGTGATGTCGGTGGCCACGGGCGTGGGCTGAACGGTCACCTGCACCGAAACCGTGTCGGACACACAACCGCCCGGCGCACTCAGCACGAGGCTGTACGTGCCCGACTGCGCGACCGAATCGAGGGGCACGATCACCTGATAGGGTCCCGTGCCGTTGCCCACGGCCGTGTAGAGGAAGCCATTGGGTCCGATCCAGGTGAACACCACCGAATCGAGTCCCGGCGTGCTGTTTTCACCACTCAACACCAAGGTATCAAGCATGCAATAGGTGCCGCCACCCGAAATACCCGTGATCTGGGGGCGGGGCGCCACCGAAAGCACCGTGGTATCCGGCGCGGACACACAGCCTGCCGCCGAAGTAAGCGTCAGCACCCAGGCACCCGTTTGCTGCTGGCTCACCGAGTCGAGCATCAGCTCGAACGGTCCCGTGGCCGGCGCCGTAGCCGTGTACACGCTGCCATCGGGGCCCGTCCAGACATACGTCACGAGGCCCGTATCCGGCGCTCCGTTGTTGGCGCTCAGCAAGACGGGCTCGCCGGCACAGGCCGTGGTGTCGGGTGAGATATTTGTGACGTGGGGTGTGGGGTGCACGACGAGCTGCCCCTGCAGCGTGTCGGCCATGCAGCCATTTTCACTGACCACAGTGAGCACCCAAATGCCTGCATGTGTCGTTTGGGCGTCGGGCAGCACCAGGTTTACGGTGTCGTTGCCGCCCACCGCGCCCGCGATCGTGTCTGTCGGCCCGGCCCAGGTGTAGTACAGCGAATCGACGCCCGGCGACGCATTGACTGCACTCAGTACAGCCGTTTCTCCAGAGCACACATCGGCACTCATACTGACGGCTTGCATCACCGGCACCGGATGCACCTGCACCTGTACGGGCACGGTATCGGCACACGATTCGCCGGAGATGGCCACGATCAGGTAGGTGCCACTGGCGTCGAGCGTGGCCAGGCCTGCGTTCAGTTGCACCGGCAGCAAGGGATCGGCGCTGTTCACCGAGTCGTACACCGTGCCGCTGCTGTCCTGCACCAGCCAGACGATGGGCCCCGCAGCGCCTGGGTTGTCGTTTTGCGCCAGCAGCAGCAGACTGTCGCTTTCGCAAAATGCCACCAGAGTGTCGGTCTGGATATCCGGCGTATTTACCGCATCGCAGACGATACACTGTTCGACCACGCGGATGACAAGCTGCTGTGTCTGGCCCTCGAAATCCCGGAATGTCCACTGGTCGTGGAACATATTGTTACCTAGAGAGCTATCCGTATAGACAAATGGCTCATTCGTGGGAAGTGGGTGGCCCGTAATGCCACCCCCACTGACCAACGTATCTAAATTCGCGGAATCTTTTACCAGCTTCCAGTGGTCATAATAGAATAAAGAGTCATCTGGGGACGGATCGCCATCCTCGAGGATAATGTAGATACCGCCCGTGTTGAACTCGATATCGGTCACCGTGATATGGACCTCGCCCACGCGTAAGTCCAGCCTGGCATTGAACGTAAATGCCGGGTTGACGGGAATGGAATCGCCCAGGCCATCCAGGCCATCCCAGAAAATCGAGTCGGGTCCTGCATTGGCAAAATCCTGAATGACGCGGTCCACGGGATCATCGAAATCGCCGTCGTTGTTGAGGTCGAGCCTGAGGAAAGCCTGCGCCTGCACATTGCTCGTAAACACGAAAAAGCCCCCCTCGCCCATGATCATGGTGTTGTCGCCACAGGCCAGAAAGATGGTGTCGAGCCCCTCGAAATGGAAATCGGTCACCTGTGGCACGATCGGCTGGTTGTACAGCCAGGTGGTATGGGTGTCGTTGCGATAGATGTCGGTCACCAGGGCCGTGGCGGGCATGGTGGGGTCGGGCGGATTGAAAAACACCTTGTTGTTGACGATCTGGTCGCCGTAATCTCTGGCCTGGGGCTCGTACAGGTACAACATACCCGGCAGCCAGGTGTCCGGCTCAGCCGACCGTATGAAGTCGGCCTCGGGGTGCGAAGAATAGGTCGGCTGCAGCGTGCCGCCTTCCACCACCCCCACCGAGTTGGAGCTGATGGGGAAGCGATAGGGGTCCGTATCCACGAAGTTCACCTTGTACAGGTAGCCTGCACGCGTAAGCACCCAAAAGGTAGGCGATGTCATTACGCCGTTTCCATGTAGCAACGAAATGTATTCGTTCGAATACACCCTGCCCGTAAGGAGTGCGCCCCCCTGGTTGCCCGGTGCACCCGAGGAGACGGTCACGTCCCAGGCCAGGATGACCCGCCGCGTGAAGGGCTGATTCAACACTCGGTTCCAGGGTGCCCCGTTCATGATGTTGGGGAAGGGCTCCAGCTCCACCTCGCCGGGATAGTCGAAGCGGATGGTCCACACCCCTTCCTGATCCACCTGCACCACGCCCGGCACATAGCCCGGTCCGTTCGTCGTGCCGCCGCCCGTGGGACCGTTCAGCTCCTCGATGTTGTTATTGATGATGGCCAGGCCGGCCGTGGCACCCGTATTGTCGAAGGTGGCCACGAGCGTGCCATCGGGGCGGTACACCTTGATGTAGCCGCCTTTGATGCCCACATGGCTGGCGCCCACGTTCAGAAATTCGCCCAGTTGGGCATACACCTTGACCTGCTGGCTGTCGCGCGTGTCCATGAACAGGCGATAACCCGGGTAGTTGATGAAATCCACCGACCCTTCGGCCACAAGCGTCGAGCGGACACCACACAGCAAGAAGAGAAAAAGAGCAATGCGCCAGAATAGAAGGGCGTGGGTGTTTTGGGGGGAATATGCGCATGGAATCATGCCAATAGCGTTTAGGGGTGCAGGGTCAAAATTTCCGGGGGTGCGAAGAGGAGTACCCGTTGGCGAGTCCTTGTCTTTTGCAGGCTTTGACGCGGTTCGATGCTGCAATTTACGAAAAAACCCCGCTGCTGTTGCAACGGGGCCATTCACCCTTTTCGAGTGAGAAACGGCATTTTATACTATGAGCTTGTTTTTCATGTCTGGCTTGCTGAAAGTGGACAAGGCATGAGCACGGTACACCGATCCCGAATCGGCCGTATTCACGGCATTCAATCCAGCACGACGACTCTGCGGGTGTACCGCCCCCCTTCCGTTTCCAGCACGAGCACGTACACGCCGCTGGTCACATTTGCCGGAAGGCCGATCGTGCGTTCGTGGATGCCCTCATCGACGCGCTCATCGGCGGTCCATACCGGACGGCCATTCAGGTCCGTCAACTGCAGGTGGACGGTGCCGCCACGTGCTGCCGAGAACCGGAACTCCAGCCGATCGCGCACGGGGTTGGCCAACAGTTCGAGCCAGCCCGACGCCTCGTCGGCCGCCGGCACTGCCACGCCACGCCACACGGGCACGTATTCGCGTCCGGCCAGGTCGTAGGCCGCCTTTTGCGCAAGCGCATCGGTGAGGCGGATTTCGGGCTGCAATTCCGCTGTGGGCTGGCGCACCTCCCATACGACATAGCAGATGGGTTCGCCTTTCGGCAAATGGCGCCCGGCAGCGTCGTACCACGCCAGCGAGATCCGCCCGTCAGCGGCATCGCGACGGTTGATCTGCCAGGGCTCGATGGTCAGTGCTGCCGGCTCGATGCCTGCGAACGACAGCTGCCCGGCATCGAACTCGAGCGTGAACTGCAGCGCACTCAGCCCTTCCGGCAGGTCGAGGTACAGGGGCATGCGGCACGAGCGGCCATCCGCAGCCATCTGCCACTGCCCGTACATCGGCGCTTCGCCGAAGGTGCGGTCCTCGCTGGCCACCAGCGCGTTGGGCACGGCCGAGCAGTTCACGTCGCCCACCTTGATGGCCACGAAGTTGGCATCCAGCCAGTCGCTGCTCAGCGAGGGGATCTCGATCAGCTCCGGAAACGCTTCCGCAAACGGGTTCAACGGGTCGGGGAAGACGTAATCCTGCGGCACGAAGCGCCAGGCAGGCATGCCGGGCAGTTCGGGGATCATGCCGGTCACGAGCTTGGTGAGCACCACCACGTCGGCCGTGGTGACGCTGCCCGAGCCGTTGGCGTCGGCGGCAATGATCTTGTAGGGCGTGTCGAGCGTGTCCATGCCGAGGATGTGCTTCTTGATCAGCACGAGGTCGTAGGTGGTGATGCCGTTCAAGGGATCGATGTTTTTCTCGGGGATCACCTCGTAGCCCAGCCCGATGGGCAGGTCCGGGAAGGCATAGGAGCCGCCATTGGCCGTGAAGGAGGGGAAGGCGGGGCTGGTGCTCTGCATGTACACCGTCACCTCGTCCACCATTTCGCCCTCCTCGTTGTTGATCTCGCCGGCGATCGACGCCATCTGGGGCTGGCTGGGGCAGAGGCTCATGTTGTCCTGCACGATCATTTGCGTGATGCAGTAATCGGCATTTCCGGCTTCGTCGATGACCCACATCTCGATCAGCTGGACGCCCACGTCCGCGCAGTCGAAGGTGAGCTGCGTCGTGGTGGGCGGCACCGTCGAGTTGGGCTCGGCCCGGCGAATGAAGAATTGGAGGGCATTGCCGTCCGTGCAGTTGTCGTAGCTGTCAAAGTTGAACATGTCGGCCGTGACGGTAGCCATGATGGTGCCATTCATGTTCTGAAGCTCGGCCACCACACCCGTATTGCAGTAGGGCGTCGGCTTCTTCAGGTCGGTCACCGTGATCGTGGTGGTGCAATAGCTGGTGTTGCCACAACCATCCATGATCTTGAACACGACCTGGTGGGTGCCGGCAGGATAGGTGCCGCTGGCGTCGGCGCCGCCGGCGTCGGCCCAGGGCGAATCGTTGGTGATCGTCAGGTTGGGCGAGCAATCGTCGGCAGTCACGGGATCGAGCTGCACCTGCGCCCACGCACAGTTGGCATCGATGCCAAAGGTGTCGGGGGGCGGGCAGGACGTCACCACGGGCGCCTCCGTGTCCAGCACCTTGATCACCTGCGTGTAATCCCAACGGCCGGGGCTGTTCGGGTCGTTCAGATCGTACTGACACCAGTCGATCACGGTCCACTTGCGGAAAATCTTGTAGCAGGCCGGATAGGCGATCTGGAACAGCTGGTCCTCGTAGCTGATGGCAATCATCGAGCAGGGCGAGAACGGCCAGCTGGGCCAGTCGAAGCCCGCCGGCAGGCTGTCGGGGTGGAACGCATCGAAGGTGGTGCACACGTTCTCGACGGTGTAATGCTCGGGCCACACGATGCTGGCCCCGTCGAAGGGGTTCTGGTTTTCGAGCGTGATGGTCTGGGTGCAGCTCACCACATTGCCCGAGCTGTCGGCCGCGGTGAAGGTGCGCAGCACGGTCCCCTGACCGCAGGCCGCCGTCTGGATCGAATCGGTCTCGGTGAGGGTGTAGCTGCAGTTGTCGGCCACCACGGGATCCCCGAACACGCTCAAGTCACTCAGGTCGGTCTGGCAGTCCACCGTAAGGTCGGACGGACACACGAGCACCGGAAAGATTTTGTCTTCTACCTGGACCTGCACCATGCAATCGGACCAGGACGCAGGATTGGTCACCTCGTACACGCGCATCGTCACCATGACGGTGGGCTGGCTCAGGTCGGCACAGTCGAAACTCACGGTGGTGCCAAAATCCACGCCGTCGCGCGAGGCCAGAAAGGCCACCGGCGCGCAGTTGTCGTAGCTGCCATCGTCGAAGGTGGTGGCAAACACCACCGCCGTGCCATTAGGCCCCAACGACACGCTCGTGATCTCATCGCACACGGCCTGCGGCGGGTCGTCGTCCACCAGCGTCACGTTGGCCACGCAGGTGCCCACGTTGCCGCATTCGTCCGTCACGGTATAGGTCACCGGATAGGTGCCCGGCGACACGCCCGACCAGGGACCCAGCCCGCTGCCCGTGGCACCGGGGGCATTCACCTGGGCATCGTAGGTGAGGTTGACACCGCAGTTGTCCGTTGCCGGTGGGGGTGGCAACACGAAGGTGCCCGTGCAATTGACCGTATCGGTGCCCACCGTCACATCGCTGCAGTTCACCACGGGCGGCTGATCGTCGAGCACCTGGATGAGCTGCGTGTCGCGGCGCACCTCGCCCGTACAGTCATTCCACACCTCCCATGCCCGGATGATCTGGCGGGCAGGATGCGTATTCCCACACGTGATGATCTCCGAATCGGAATGGTTGACGATCATGCGGCAGGGCGAAAAAGTGGACACGGGGAAGCCACCGATCGTGGGTTGGCCCGTCGCCGCGGGGCTCACGTCGGCGGCCGTGCAGTCGAGGGTGAGGTCGGGCGGAAACTGGACATCCGCCAGGTCCGATTTTTCGATGTAAATCAATTGCTGGCACGTGGCCGAGTTGCCGTAATCGTCCGTGGCCGTCCAGTTGCGCACCAGCACGGCAATCATATTGGCCGGCAGGTTGCAATCGGGGCCGATCTGCGAAGTGGTGGACTGCAGGTCCACGTTGGCATCGCAGTTGTCGGCCACGGCCACTGCCGCCACATGAGCCGGGTCGGTGGGTTCGGTGCACAGCACCGTATCGTTCGGGCAGGCCGAAAACACCGGTGGCAGGTTGTCCACCAGCATGATGTAGCTCATGCACGAGTTGCCCGATGTCTGATCGGTGATCTGTACCTGCAGAGTGGCGCCAAGCCATGCGGAAGGGATCGTGATGAGGTCAATGCCCGTCGCAGCCGTGTTGCCTTGCATGTCGGTAGCCACCAGCTCGAAGGGCCCCGCGCAGGTCGTGGTGCCCTGCAGCAAGGCGCTTGCCGTGATGGTGGCCTCGCAGTTCTGGTTGACCGCCACCTCGGCGGCAGCGCCAGGGTCGGGGCTGTCGCAGGCCATCGTGCATTGGCCGGCGGCATCGGTTGGCCATGCCCATGACAGGACCATCAGCCAGCATGCCGTTACCAGGGTGAATGAATGCCGTTTCATAAGCTCATAGTTTGATTTCGGTTTGGGGATGGACACCACTCCCCTGCTCCGCTTCGCGAGCAGAGTGCGCCGTCGTTCTCGTGGTGATGTGTGCAAGACTGTATTCAGGTGCCGGAAGCGCACCTGTGCAGGATGGGCGGGCTCGTTTCACTCATAGTATGCCGTCCTGCCTGCTCATTGCAAGCTTTGCTTTCGTTCGAGCATGTGCTCGCTTTCGCAAAATGTTACCTGACAAATTCACCCCATGCATTGCAAAACATGTGCAAAACTTTGATATAAAGACATTTTTAATCAATTTCCTGCCACTTTCTGTGACAACGAAATCGCATTCACATATCGAAAAATCAACATTTATCAACGGAATTCCCCCACGATCCAAAGGTTCTTTCGCGTCCCCGCCATACAAGGAGTGACCTGGGAATCAAGTCTGAACCTTGCTTTTGCGCACCATATGCGGGGCACCCGAAGTGTCGGGGGCTTTTCCCAAAAGAGTTGGAGTGGGTTCCGGCTGGATAGGGTGAAGCGGTGGAACCGGTCAATCGGTTCTTCGCTGCCTTGGTTCTGCCCAAAATATTACCGCTGCTTTC
>CAYNYN010000056.1:0-12454 GCA_964401445.1 uncultured Saprospiraceae bacterium
TGCAAATACCTGGGACTACCCACTCGACCCCAATATTGATTTTTCCCAAACGACTTTGTTTGGGGTGCTACGCCTGCACGTACACCAGGTACTTGTCGGCAAACCAGGGCTCGTCGAAGTAGTCGGTCAGGGGGAAGAGCTCGGCATAGCTTCCTTTGGGCAGGGCGGCAATTTCCGAACGGATGTTGCCGCCCTTGAGGGCCAGCAGTCCGTTGGGCAGGGCGTGCTGCATCTTCTTTTTCAGCAGCGGAAAGCTCCACATCACCAGCTTGTCGAGTGCGGCCACGGCGCGGCTCACGACGAAGTCGAACTTGCGGCCTTTCAGCATTTCGGCGCGCATGTGCAGGGCCTCCACGTTGTCCAGTCCGAGCGCCTCGGCCACGGCCTGTACCACCTTGATCTTCTTGCCGGTGCCGTCGATGAGCGTGAATCGGGTTTCGGGGAAAAGGATGGCCAGGGGGATGCCCGGGAAGCCCCCGCCGGTACCCAGGTCGAGCACCTCGGCAGCGGGCGCGAAGGCCACCTCCTTGCCGATGGCCAGGGAGTGCAGCACGTGGTGCAGGTAGAGGTTGTCGATGTCCTTTCGGGAAATGACGTTGATCTGCGCGTTCCAGTGCCGGTACAGTGCGTCCAGCGCTTCGATCTGCTGGCGCTGGTGGGCGTCGAGGTGCGGGAAGTGCTTCCAGACTATTTCGGGACCTGTCATTGATCGGGTTGTTTTTGTGAAAGTCTCTTTTTGCGGCGGCGCTGGCGGCGTTCGAGCAGGATGCGCTGCAGCCAGTTGGGTATGATGATCACGCCGGCGATGAGGTACGAGTAATAGGTCAGCAATCGCCACAAGGTTGAGATGACGGTGGCCACTGTGCTGGTGCGCACGTAGTCGCTCAGGAAGCCGCCGAACAGCACCTCCACGAAGCCGGCGCCCCCCGGCGTGGGGCTGAAAGCGATGATGACGAACATGGTCTCGAGGCGGGCATAGAGCTCGAACTGGCTCCAGAAGTCGCGCGGAATGTCGGGTACGAAGGCCAGGATGAGGCAGTTGAGCAGCAGGAAGCGGAAAGACCAGGCTACCATCGTGCTCAGGAACGCCACCAGGTGAATGGTGCGGGGCTGGCGCCGCAGCTCGTCCGATGCCATGATGAGGTCGTTGCCCAGCTCGACGGCGTTTGCGCGAAAGCGCCTGAGGAAGGGGATGCGCGTGGCACCCACCAGGATGCGCTTCATTTGTACGGGGCTGATGAACAGGCCGTAGAAAAAGGCGAAGCCGTAGGTGGCCATGAGCAGGTAGGCGAACACGAAGTAGTAGCCCCACGCGTCCATCTGCGCCAGGGTGTGCATGTCCGGCCGGATCATGTGGGTGCCGAAGAGGGCGTAGAGCAGCGGCAGGGTGCTCACGAAGAAGAAGGTGTCCAGCACGATGGTGTAGAGCACGATGGTGGCGGTGCGCGCCACCGGCAGCCGCTCCTGGGCCAGCACGAAAAAAGCCACGGCCGAACCCCCAAGGCTGGTGGGCGACACGGCCGAGCTGAACTCCCAGATGAAAATCAGCTCGATGCACTTGCGCCACGAGAAGGCCCCCTGCGACAGGATGCGCAGGCGCGTGGCATAGGCCAGATGGCGCAGCACGAGCAGCACCACGGCCACCCCCACCCAAAAAAGCACCTGGCCCGACCATTCGATCTGCCGAAACTCGTCGGGATCGAACCGCCGCCAGAAGAGCCAGCCCACCACGCCCAGCCCGATGAGCACAGGCAGCAACACGCGCGTGCCCCGCAGGGAGCGGAGCACTTCCTGGTGTTCTTTGGAAAATTCCTTTTCTATGGCCTTGTGCTCTTCGGGGCTCATCGGGCGATCGGGTCTTTTGCGCGGCAAAGATATACGCAAGCCGAAGTGCCGGAAACATCTGTTTCGATTCCAGGCACTTCAGCTCGCGTCACTACTGCGCACCCCGAATGTTGGAAGGGGCGTCAGGCGGTGGCTTCCTTCAATGCCGCCTGTGCTGCTGCCAGTCGCGCCACGGGCACGCGCGGCGGCGAGCACGAGACGTAGTCGAGCCCGATCTGATGGCAGAAGGCGATGGAGGCCGGATGGCCGCCGTGCTCGCCGC
Organism: uncultured Saprospiraceae bacterium; assembly: GCA_964401445.1. Classification (GTDB taxonomy): domain Bacteria; phylum Bacteroidota; class Bacteroidia; order Chitinophagales; family Saprospiraceae; genus WFYJ01. The sequence goes on from CAYNYN010000056.1 coordinate 2,108, forward strand.
AGATGCCGATGGTCAGGTCGGGGCGCTGCGCCTTGCCCCACTCGACGGCCAGCCGCATGAGCTTGCCCACGCCGGCCGTGTCGAGCGCTTCGAACGGGTTGTCGTGCAGGATGTCTTTTTGCTGATACAGCGGCAAGAACTTGTTCTCGGCGTCTTCGCGGCTGAACGAGAAGGTGGCTTGCGTCAGGTCGTTGGTGCCGAATGAGAAAAACTCGGCCACCCCGGCCAGCTCGTCGGCGCGCAGGCAGGCACGCACGACCTCGAGCATCGAGCCGAAGCGCGCTTTCACCTGCTGACCGGTAGCGGCCTGTACCTCCCGGCGCACTTCTTCCACCATTTCCTTCACCAGCTCCAGCTCGCGCGCCGTGCACACCTGCGGTACCATGATCTCGGCATGGACGGGTACGCCTTCCTTCAGGCATTCCGCTTCTGCCTCGAGGATGGCGCGGATCTGCATCTTGTAGATCTCGGGGTAGGTCAGCCCCAGGCGCACGCCGCGATGGCCGAGCATGGGGTTCACCTCGTGCAGCTCGCGGATCTTGCGCAGCATGCGCTCTTTTTTCACGATGGCCTCATTGACCAGCTCGGCGCCGTGCATGTCGAAGGGCACGGGCCACTGCTTGCCCAGGTCGCTGGTGGCGTGCAGCAGCTGCAGGCTGTGGTACAGGTCGTTGGTGCCCTCGATGATGGTCTTGAGCTGCCTGAGGCGTGCGAGCTCGTCTCTCAGTACCTCTTCGTTGGGCAGAAACTCGTGGATGGGCGGGTCGAGCAGGCGCACCGTGACGGGACGCGGCGCCATGACCTTGAAGATCTCCACGAAGTCGGCCCGCTGGATGGGCAGCAGCTGGTCGAGCGCCTGCTGGCGCGCTTCGGGCGTGTCGGCCAGGATCATGTCGATGACGAGGGGCAGGCGGTCGGTGGCGTTGAACATGCGTTCGGTGCGGCACAGCCCGATGCCCTGGGCGCCATAGCGGACGGCCCGGCGTGCCGCTTCGGGCGTGTCGGCATTGGTGAGCACCTTGAGGCGCGCCACCTCGTCGGCCCACGACAGCAGGGTGTCCAGCTCCTTGCTGAATTCGGGTTCTACGGTGGGGATGACGCCCTGATAGACGTAGCCCGTCGTGCCGTCGATGGTGATGTAGTCGCCTTCGTGCAGCACCTTGTTGCCGATGCGCGCCTCGCGCAGCTTGACATCGACCTGGATGCCTTCGGCGCCGGCCACGCACGGCTTGCCCATGCCGCGTGCCACCACGGCTGCGTGCGACGTTTTGCCGCCGCGGCTGGTCAGCACGCCCTGGGCGGCAAAGAAGCCGTGGATGTCTTCGGGCTTGGTCTCCTCGCGCACGAGAATGACCTTTTCACCTGCCTTGCCGAGGGCCTCGGCCCGGTCGGCGTCGAAGACGATCTTGCCGGAAGCGGCGCCCGGCGAGGCGGGCAGCCCCTGCGCCAGAGGCTCGGCTTTCACGGCGGGGTCGAGGCGCGGGAACAGCAGCTGGGTGAGCATGTCGGGCTGGATGCGCAGCAGGGCGCGCTTTTTGTCGATGAGGCCTTCCTGCTGCATCTCGACCGAGGTGCGCACCATGGCCGTGGCGTTCATCTTGGCATTGCGCGTCTGCAGGCAATACAGCACGCCCCGCTCGATGGTGAACTCGAAGTCCTGCACCTCGCGGTAGTGTGCTTCCAGCTTGCGGCGCAGCTCCAGCAGCTCCTCGTACTGTTTGGGCATTTCCTTTGCCATTTCGGCTACGGGCTTGGGCGTACGGATGCCGGCCACCACGTCTTCGCCCTGGGCATTGACGAGATACTCGCCGAAGAGCACGTTCTCGCCCGTGGCGGGGTCGCGCGTGAAGGCCACGCCCGTGGCGCTGTCGTCGCCCAGGTTGCCGAAGACCATGGTCACCACGTTGACGGCCGTGCCATCGGCAATGTCGGGGGTGATGTGGAACTGTTTGCGGTAGTCGACGGCGCGCTTGCCCATCCAGGAGTTGAACACGGCTTTGATGGCGATCTCGAGCTGCTCGTACACGTCGCGCGGGAAGGGCTTGCCCGTCCAGGCATCCACGATCTCGAGGAACTTCTCACTGATGCGCTTGAGGTCGTCGGCGCTCAGGCCGATGTCCATGGCCACCCCTGCCTGGCGTTTCACTTTTTCGAAGGCTTCGTCGAACGGCTCATCGGGCACGCCCAGCGCCACGTGGCCGAACAGTTGGATGAAGCGACGCCAGGCATCGTAGGCAAAGCGCTCGTTGTTCGTCTGTTCGATGAGGCCCTGCAGGGTCTCTTCGTTGAGGCCCAGGTTGAGGATGGTGTCCATCATGCCGGGCATGGAGATGGCTGCGCCCGAGCGCACGGACACCAGCAGCGGGTTGTGGGGATCGCCGAAGCCCTTGCCCGTCATCTCCTCCAGCTCGCGGATGTGGGCTTTCACCTCATCCATCAGGCCGGCAGGCAGCCTGCGTTCGGGATCGTTGAGGTAGGCTTTGCACGCTTCGGTGCTGATCACGAAGCCGGGAGGTACGTTGAGCCCTATCTGCGTCATTTCGCACAGGTTGGCGCCTTTGCCCCCCAGCAGTTTCTTGTTTTTGCCATCGCCCTCGTGGAACGACCACACGTACTTGACTTTGGTCGTGGCACCCGGGGCTGTCGGACTGGACACGCTTGCATTTCCCATAACACTCCGTTTTTTGCAAACTTGCAGGCCACCCTTTCGGGAAACCATGAACATTGTCACTAGAAACCGTTGATTTTGATCAAAAGGCGCGGATGGAACCCTTGACGCACGAACAGAAATGGCAGCTCATCCTGGGCAAGGAGGCGGGCGAAGGACAGGCGCTCGACGGGGCGTGGCAGGCCATCGACGAGGCGCTCGAGCTGCTGTACGAGGAAGGCGAGGGGGAAAGCGCCGAGCGGCAGGGCGGCCTGGGGGCGTCGGCGCCGCGCTTGCGTCAATGGCTCGACGACATCCGGAAGTATTTCCCCAAGCGGGTGGTGCAGGTGCTGCAACAAGATGCCGTGCAGCGGCTGGGCATCGAACGGCTGCTCACCGAGCCCGAGCTGCTCGAGACGCTCACGCCCGACGTGCAGCTGGCCGCTACCCTGCTTTCGCTAAAAGGCGCCTTGTCGGACGAGGCGCTCGACCATGCGCGCCAGCTCATCCGCCGGCTGGCCGACGAGCTGCGCGAGCGGCTCGAGTTTCCGCTGCTGCAGGCCCTGCACCGGGCCCGGCGCACGCGACAGCGCACGCGACACCCGCGACCGGCCGACATCCACATGGACCAGACCATTCGCAAGAACCTCAGGCACTACCAGCCCGAGCTGGGCACCATCATCCCCGAAACGATCATCGGCCAGCAGCGCAAGGGGCGCGCCCTGCAACACCTCATCATGCTGATCGACCAGAGCGGCTCGATGGGCGAGTCGCTGGTCTATAGCGCCATTTGCGGAAGCATAATGGCACAGGTGCCGAGTCTGCGCACCCACTTCGTGGTGTTCGACACCGCGGTGGTCGACCTGAGCGATCAGCTCGACGATCCCGTGGAGCTCCTGTTCAGCACCCAGCTCGGCGGCGGCACCGACATCGGTCGGGCGCTGGCCTGGGCGCGCCAGCTGGTGCAGGCGCCCAACGAAACGGTCGTGGTGCTCATTTCCGACCTGTACGAGGGCGTCAGCAAGCAGCAGGTGCAAAACCATGCGGCTGCCCTGGTGCAGCTTGGCGTGCGCATGGTGGCGTTGCTGGCGTTGAGCGACGCCGGCCGCCCGGCCTACGATCGCGACATGGCCCACCGGCTCGGCCGGCTCGGCGTGCCGGCTTTCTCCACCACGCCCGATGCGTTTCCCGAAGTGATGGCGGCGGCCCTGCGGGGAGAGGACCTCGCGCGTTTTGCGTAAGCGCAATGCCCCTCAGCCCAACTGGGCGGGGAAGCTGCGTTTCTGGCGCAGCAGCTGCATGAGGTACGCGCCGTAGCCGCTCTTCATGTACTTGTGTGCCAGCCGTTCGAGCTGCTCGTCGTCGATGAACCCCTTTTTCCAGGCCACCTCTTCGATGCAGCCGATCTTGAGGCCCTGCCGGTCTTCGATGACCTCGATGAACTGGCCGGCCTGCATGAGCGACTTGTGGGTGCCGGTGTCGAGCCAGGCGATGCCGCGGCCCATCACCTGCACCTTCAGCTTGCCGGCAGCGAGGTAGGTCTTGTTCACGTCGGTGATCTCGTACTCGCCGCGCGCGCTGGGCTTGAGGTTCTTGGCGATCTCGACCACGTCGTTGTCGTAGAAGTACAGGCCGGGCACGGCGTAGTTGGACTTGGGCTCCTTGGGCTTTTCCTCGATGGAAATGGCGTTGAAGTGCTCGTCGAACTCGACGACGCCGTAGCGTTCGGGGTCGGCCACCCAGTAGGCGAACACCACGCCGCCGTCGGGGTCGATGCTCTGCTCGAGCAGCGTCTCCAGGCCGTTGCCGTAGAAGATGTTGTCGCCCAGGATGAGGGCCACGGCATCGTCGCCGATGAAGGACTCGCCCAGCACGAAGGCCTGCGCCAGCCCGTTGGGCTCGTACTGCGGCACGTAGCTGAACGAGCAGCCCAGCTCGCTACCGTCGCGCAGCAGCTTCTGGAAGTTGGGCAGGTCGTGCGGCGTGGAGATGATGAGGATGTCGCGGATGCCGGCTTCCATCAGCGTGCTGAGCGGGTAGTAGATCATGGGCTTGTCGTACACGGGCATGAGCTGCTTGCTCACCGCCAGCGTGAGCGGGTAGAGACGCGTGCCGAGGCCGCCGGCCAGGATGATTCCTTTCATCGGGGGTGGTTTTGAGGGTGATTCGAAATGAAGGTCGAAGCCAAAAATCGAAAAAGCGGGGCAAATGCACGTTCACCCCGCTTTTTGCTTTGTCGTCTGTCAGGCCCTCACCGCATCTCGTCCAGAGCCGCTTTGAGTGCCTCGATGACGCGTGGAGCCAGCTGACCGATTTGTGCTACGAGTTCGGGAATCTTGTCGAGGTCCTGGTGTCTTTTTGCGTTTTGTTCTACCTGCTTGTTCCACTCGGTCAGTTGTTCGTTGCCCACGAAAGCGAGCGTGGACTTCATCTTGTGACTGATTTCGCCCAGCGCTTCCCAGCTTTGCGTGCGTGCGTGCTCCTGTTGCAGGGCCAGCTCCTGGGGCAGCTCCTGAAGCACCATCTCCAGCAGTGTCCGTTGCATGTCTTTGTCGCCCCCCGACATCAACTCGACGTAGTCGAGATTGATCAGTGTGTGTCGTGTGTCATTCATCGTGGTTCCCTTTGTTGATGTATTTGGAAATTTTGAAAAACAGATCCTCCGGCTCGAAGGGCTTCAGGACATAGTCGTTCATGCCGTGCTCCAGGAACTTCTCGTCCTTGGAGATATAGGCATGCGCCGTCATGGCCAGGATCGGCGTATCGCATTTTGGTGGGGGGAGGTTTTTGCGAATCCAGGCAGTGGCTTCGTAGCCATCCATCACCGGCATCTGGATGTCCATCAGCACGATGTCGAAATCCTCTTTTTCCAGCCGTTCGATGGCTTGCTTGCCGTTTTCGGCCAGCACCAGCTCGATGTTGGGGAATTTGCGTTCGAGCGTTTTGGTGGCCACCAGCTGGTTCATCTTGTGGTCTTCGACCAGCAGCAGCCGGAAGGGGGTAGCGGGGTCAAAGTTAATGTCGCTGTCGGAAGGAACGGACTCAGATTCGGCTTTTTCTTTTCCGATTTCGAAAATGAGGTCGAAAAAGAACTTGGAACCTACGCCCAGCTTGCTCTCCACGCCGATCTTGCCGCCCTGCTGCTCGACCAGGTTCTTGCAGATAGACAATCCCAGCCCCGTGCCCTCGTAGAGGCGGTCCTTGGTGCGCACGCGGGTGAACGTGTCGAAGATGGCGTCGAGCTTGTCTTCGGGAATGCCGATGCCGCTGTCTTCGACGATGAACTTGAGCTGTACGCTGTCGTCGCCGATGTCGTGCAGCTTTTTCACATGGATTTTCACGAAGCCTTCGTCGGTGAACTTGATGGCGTTGCCCACGAGGTTGTACAGTATCTGGTTGAGGCGCAGCTTGTCGCCCACGATCAGGCGCGGCACCGCCGGGTCGATGTGCACCTCGAAGTACAGGTCCTTTTCCTGGGCCTTGTACTGCATCACGTTGACCAGGTTGTCGAGCAGGTCGTACAGATCGAACGTGTCGTGCTCGAAGGTGATCTTGCCGTTCTGGATGGCGGAGATCTCGAGGATGTCGTTGACGATGCCCAGCAGGATCTCCGACGACTGCTTGATCGACTTGACCAGGTCGTACTGCTCTTCGTTGAGCGGGGTCTGGATGAGGATGTTGCTCATGCCGAGGATGGCGTTCATCGGCGTGCGCATCTCGTGGCTGACGCTGGCGATGAACTGCTCCTTCATCTTTTCCGACTGGCGGGCCAGGTCGCGCGCTTTGCGCAGCCGCTCGGCGTTGACCTGCTCGGTGATGTCGCGGATGATGCAGTTGTACCCTTCGAAATCGGGCTCGGACAGGGCGTTGGCCGTGATGATGCACTCGCGCACCTCGTTGTTCTTGCGCCCCACCTTGATGGCGAAGTCCTTTACGCCGATGCCGGCTTTGAGCTTGAGCAGCAGCTCGTTGACTTGCTCTTCGGGCCGAAGCAAGGTGTGGTAATTGTCCATGGCCTCCAGCTCCTCTTTCGAAAAGCCGGTCAGCTCGGTGAGCGCGTGGTTGAAGTCCACCAGCTTGCCGTCATAGCGCGCGATGAGGATGGCGTCTTTCGACTGGGTGAAAATCTGCTGGTAGCGCAACCGACTTTTGGTCAGCTCCTCTTCGGCGCGCTTGCGCTCGGTAATGTCCTGCAGGATGCCTTGTACCAACAACACCCCGTCCGAATTGGTGCTCACGCGCGCGCGCAGGTGGATGAAATGGGTATTCCCATTGGCATCCCGGATCTCCTCGTCGCGAATGATGCGCTTTTCGCGGATGGTCTCCTGGTACCAAATGTGAAATCGATGCAGCGGATGGGCCGGATCGGCCAGGTCGCTCAATGCCACGGGCTGAGGCAGGTGGTCCAGCCCCATGGCTTTGTACACCTGTGCCGAAGCGGTAAAAGTGTTTGTGCCGGGCATGCATTCCCAGCTGCCGATCTGGGCGATCTGCTGCGTCTCTTCCAGGCGCTTGAGCACGCGGCTCCGCTCGATGGAGTAGCGCAACGACTTGGCCAGCAGGTCGTTATCGTGGTTGAAGGTGCCTTTGACCAGAAAGTCTTGCGCGCCAGCTTTAACCGCTTTGACACCCAGCGACTTGTCGGACGTGCCGGTGAGCACGATGATGTTGAGGGCGGGAAACCGCTCCCGGAGCTTTTCGAGGGTGACGAAGCCGCGGCTGTCGGGCAGGCTCAGGTCGAGCAGGACGGCTTCTACGCGCCCCTGCTCTTTTTCCAGATAGTCGATGCCTTCGCCCAGCGTCTTGCAGTGGATCAGCTCGCAGTTGACCAGATCCGAAGTTTGCAACATCAGCCGCACGAGGGTGGCATCACCGGGGTTGTCTTCGATCAGAAGTACCCGGTCAGGAGTGCGCTCGATGATTTGTTCGCCATTGCCGCTCCTTTGGGTCCCTGTATGGTACAAGTCTTGGTTCACGATGCTCCGCGTTCTGTGAGATTGTTTTCAATGGGGTCATCCAGCCGAAAAAATACAATCGGCAGAGGACGAGGGGGAGCAAAAAGCGTGCAAAATGTGACTTCGTGGAAAGGGGCATCGCGTCCCTTCGACGCATCGGCGGCAAATCACGCACGGGGCAGAAAGACGAAGTTGGCACCCAGATCGCTCAGCACGAAAAGGCAGACGAATTCATCGGGGTTCTTGTACACCTTTCGGAAGTGGTCTACCTGCTCGGGCTGTACCAGTCGTTTTGTGACAAATTCTTCCAGTGTCGAGGCATTGACCGACCAGTCGCCCTGCACGCGGTGGCGGTCGATGATCGGGATGCCGATGTCCACCTCGAGCTTGTGCAATACGAGAATGGGATACTTCGACACCCCTTGCTCGCGGATGGTATCGGCTGCCTGGCCCAGGGCCGGCAGATACGATTCGAGTTCCTTCTTCAAGGCTTCGAGGCGTGCTTTTTTGTCCATGCAAATCGTCGTTTTGAGCTGCGGCCGTGCCGGCTTTCGCCAAATGGGCAAGGTAGGCAGGCCCGAAGACAACCTTTCTCACCGCCCAATGGTTGCCATGACATGACCTCGCTTGCTTGGTCTCTGTATCAGTGAGAAAGCAAAAACGCTGCTGCGCGGGCCAGAATCGCCATGCGGGGCGAAGGTCTGCAAAAGGCACTGCAAATTTATCGGCGCCTGCGTATAACTTTGCACCCTCATTCGGGGCCGGACGCACACACATCAAATCTCTTCCTCACATGAGTGAGCAAATCAAACACGAATGCGGGATCGTCCTCATTCGTTTGCGCAAGCCACTTGATTTCTACGCGGACAAGTACGGCACGGCGCTCTACGGGCTGCACAAGCTCCATCTGATGATGCAGAAGCAGCGCAACCGCGGTCAGGATGGCGCCGGCATTGCAACCATCAAGATCGGCATTCAGCCGGGCGAGCGCTACATCAGCCGCAAGCGCAGCAACCAGCCCGATCCCTTGCGCGACGTGTTCGAGCAGGTCTATGCCTACTTCAAGGGGCTGACGCGCGAGCAACTGGCCGATGCGGCCTGGCTCAAGGCCAACTTCCCCTACGTGGGCGAGCTGTTGCTCGGGCACCTGCGCTACGGCACCCATGGCGGCAACAGCATCGAGACGGTCCATCCGTTCCTGCGCCAGAGCAACTACATCAACCGCAACCTGGTGTTGGCCGGCAACTTCAACCTCACCAACGTGGACGAGCTCTTCGAAGAGCTCATCGGCTACGGGCAGTATCCCAAGGAAAAGTCGGACACCGTCACCATTCTCGAAAAAATAGGCCACTTCCTCGACGACGAGGTGCAGCGCCTGCACACCTGGTTCAAGCCCGACGGATATACCAACCAGGAGATCAACGATCTGATCTTCGAGCACCTCGACCTGCAGCGCATGCTGCGACGTGCCACCAAGAAATTCGACGGCGGATACGTCATCACCGGCATGATTGGCCATGGCGATGCCTTCGTCATCCGCGACCCCAACGGCATCCGGCCGGCCTGGTTCTACCAGGACGACGAGGTAGTGGTCTGCGCCTCGGAGCGCCCCGCCATACAGACGGCATTCGATGTCCACTATTCCAAGGTGGAGGAGCTGCCGCCGGCGCACGCGCTCATCATCAAGCGCAACGGCAAGGTAGATGTCAAGCCGTTCACCGAGCCGGGCAAATACACGGCCTGCTCTTTCGAGCGGATCTATTTCTCGCGGGGCAACGACCGCGACATCTACGAGGAACGCAAGCGACTGGGGCAGAACCTCGTCGATGCCGTGCTCGAGGCGGTCGACTACGATTTCAAAAACACGGTCTTTTCGTTCGTGCCCAACTCGGCCGAGGCGGCTTTCTACGGACTGGTACACGGCATCGAGGAGCGGCTCGACAGCATCCGCATCGAAAAGGTGCGCGAAATGGGCGACGACATCAAGCCCAAGAAGCTCCAGAAAATCCTGTCCATGCGCGCGCGCGTGGAAAAGGTGATCGTCAAGGATGCCAAGCTCCGCACCTTCATCGCCGACGACAGCTCGCGCGGCGACATGGTGACGCACGGCTACGACGTCACCTACGGCATCGTGCGCAACGACAAGGACACGCTCGTGCTCGTCGACGACTCCATCGTGCGGGGCACCACCCTCAAGAACAGCATCATCGCCATGGCCGCACGCCTGCGCCCCAAACGCATCGTCATCGTCTCGTCGGCCCCGCAGATCCGCTACCCCGACTGCTACGGCATCGACATGTCGAAGATGAAAGATTTCGTGGCCTTCCGGGCGCTGGTCGAGCTGCTGAAAGAACACGGCAAGGAGCATCTGCTGCAGGAGACCTACGAGCGCTGCAAGGCCCAGGAAGCACTGCCCAAAGAGGAGATCAAAAACGAGGTGCAGCCGCTGTACGACCTCTTCACCTACGAGCAGATCTCGGACAAGGTGGCCGAAATCGTGACGCCGCCCGGCATCTCGGCCAGGGTGAAAGTCATTTACCAGACGCTCGAAGGCCTGCACAATGCCTGCCCCAACCACCGGGGCGACTGGTATTTCTCGGGCAACTACCCCACGCCCGGCGGCAACCGCGTCGTCAACCGCGCCTTCATCAACTTCATGGAAAACAGGGACGAGCGAGCGTATATGTGAGGGAGAGACGGAGTGACAGAGAGAAGGAGAGAAGAGTGAGGAGTGAGGAGTGAGGA
>CAYNYN010000056.1:12554-15096 GCA_964401445.1 uncultured Saprospiraceae bacterium
GAGTGAGGAGTGAGGAGTGAGGAATGCGTTGCGGAACGTAGCGTCGTCGCGTCGTTGCGCGAGGCCAACCCCTCAACGCTCAACCAAAAAAGGGCATGACCCATGCGGATCACACCCTTTTTGGCGAAAGCCGGAGCGGAGCCGGCTGTCAGATCTCGAACTTGATGCCCTGCGCCAGGGGCACCGAAGTGCCGTAGTTGATGGTGTTGGTCTGGCGGCGCATGTAGGCCTTCCACGCATCGGAACCGCTCTCGCGGCCGCCACCCGTTTCCTTTTCGCCACCGAACGCCCCGCCGATCTCGGCGCCCGAGGTGCCGATGTTGACGTTGGCGATGCCGCAGTCCGATCCTGCCGGCGAGAGGAACAGCTCCGACTCGCGCAGGTTGGTCGTCATGATGGCCGAGGAGAGGCCTTGCGGCACGCCGTTCTGGATGGCGATGGCTTCCTCGATGGTGCGATATTTCATCAGGTAGAGTATGGGCGCGAAGGTCTCCTGCTGCACGATGGGCATGTCGGGCGTGGCTTCCACGATGCAGGGCTTGACGTAGCAGCCGCTCTCGTAGCCCGGTCCTTCGAGGCGACCACCCTCGACCACGAACTTGCCGCCCTGTTCGCGGATGGTGTCGAGCGCCTTGAGGTAGGTATCCACGGCATCGGTGTCGATGAGTGGCCCGACGTGGTTGCGCTCGTCGAGCGGGTTGCCGATGCGCAGCTGGCGATAGGCGTTGGCCAACGCCTCCTTCACCTGATCGTACACGTCTTCGTGCACGATGAGGCGGCGCGTGGTGGTGCAGCGCTGCCCTGCCGTGCCCACGGCGCCGAAGACGGTAGCGGGCAGCACGACCTTCATGTCGGCGCTGGGTGTGACGATGATGGCGTTGTTGCCGCCCAGCTCGAGGATGGTGCGGCCCAGGCGCGCCGCCACCGTCGGGCCCACGATCTTGCCCATGCGCACGCTGCCCGTAGCCGAGATGAGGGGCACGCGCGGGTCTTTGGTCATGAACTCACCCACGCGGTAGTCGCCGTTGATGAGGTTGACCACGCCCTCGGGCACGTCGTTGGCCTGCAACACCTTGCGCATCAGGTTTTGCACCGCTACCGAGCACAACGGCGTCTTTTCCGAAGGCTTCCAGATGACGGTGTCGCCGCACACCAGGGCGATCATGGCGTTCCACGACCACACGGCCACGGGGAAGTTGAAGGCCGAAATGATGCCCACCGGCCCCAGCGGGTGCCACTGCTCGAACATGCGGTGCTGCGGCCGCTCCGAGGCGATGGTCAGGCCGTAGAGCTGGCGCGACAGGCCCACGGCGAAGTCGCAGATGTCGATCATCTCCTGCACCTCGCCCCAGCCTTCCTGCAGGCTCTTGCCCATCTCGTACGATACGAGGCGGCCCAGCGGGTCCTTGTACTTGCGCAGGATGTCGCCGAACTGGCGTACGATCTCGCCGCGCCGCGGCGCCGGCACGAGGCGCCACTCGAGGAAGGCTTCCTGCGCCTTGCCGATGACGTGCTCGTACTCCTTGCGGCTGGTCTTGCTCACGCTGCCGATGTAGGCACCATCCACGGGCGAGTACGACTTGATGTAATTGCCCGAAGAGGAGGACTCCATGCCCGTACTGGTGCCGTGATTGTATTTTTTCAGGCCCAGCTTTTTGAGGAAATCCATGTTCATTGCTCTGGTCTATTTGGTTTTGAAAAATGTACGCGAAGCGAAGCTGCGGTTGCCCGACCCTGTGCGCCTGGCGATGGACGATGGCTCTGGCCGTTCTACTGATCAGACCGGGGGCCCGGAGAAGCGTCCTTTTCCCGAACCGCTTCGTGGCGGGTGTGGTTTTGCTTGCCGGCCGTTATTTGACGCGATGCCACGTCTGGGTGCGGCCCAGCGCCGAGATGCCGATGTAGCCGCGCACCTTCAGGGTGTTGGGATCCTCCAGCCAGATGCTGCACTTGTAGGTTTTGCCGTTGTTGGGGTCCATGATCTGGCCGTAGCTCCAGTAGTCGTCGTAGGGCTGCAGGTCCCACAGGATGACCATGCCGATGAGCGGCTTGCCCTTCTTGTCGCCCGGGCACTTGTCGCATACCGTGTCGGGCGGCTTTTGCAGCAGCTTGACGATCTTGCCGTAAAACTTGCCGTTCTGCTCGTAGATCTCGACCCACGATTTGGGCTCGCCCGTCTCGTCGTCGATGGTCTTCCACACACCTACGGGCGACGACTGCGCGGCCGCTATGCCCAGCCCCATCAGGGCCCAGACACAGGCCAGAAGGATTGACTTTTTCATATGCTTTCGAGTTGAAATAGGGAAATGCTTGCTTTTTCGAGTGCCGAAGTTACGCCTTGAAACGTTTACCCCAAGCAAAGTGGGTGCGGTGCCAGCAAGGCGAGCCATCAGCCGCGGCTTTCAGGGGCAGCATGACGCAGTTTTTTTACCACAGAGCTTCACAGAGTACACCCAGAGAGCCACGGTGTTTGGTGAAATCGGTGGAATCGGGTGAATCGGTTACTCGGGCCATATTCGCGAAGTGGGCATCTCAACATCGC
>CAYNYN010000057.1:0-15048 GCA_964401445.1 uncultured Saprospiraceae bacterium
CTGTTTTGTCAGTGTTCGACCAAATTCAGTTTTTTGCCAGTAGGGGAGGCAGCGGATGGGTGAGGAGTGATGAGAGAGGGGAGAGGAGTGCTTGGGCCTTTTTTTCGGCGTGTTCAATCTGACGTTTCATCGAACAGGCGGTCGAAGGGGGAATCCAATGAGGAGCGTTCGGGAAGACGCGGGGTGCGCGCAGGGTTTTGGTATTTGAGGTGCTTGCGCTCCCATTCTTCCAGCATTTCCAGGCCTTCTTCGGCGAAGGCGCCCGCTTCGGGCTCCATGTGCTCGAGCCAGGACCGGAGCCGTTCCATCAGCGTATGCACTTCGGCTGCCTTTCCCTCCAGGCTGCGTTCGATCTCCTCGAACAGGGCGCGTTTGTCGAGCACGTTTCGGGCTTCGTTCATGGCTGCGGCTGCCGAGGAAAAGGCCTCTGCCTCACGCTGGCGCAGGGCGATCTCCTCGCGCATGTCCTCGAGGAGGATGCGGGTGTGCATGGATAGGCGCTCGAGCACCCGGGTGACGGTCTCGAGCCGGCGGTCGAGCATGCGGTATTTCTCGGTCGTCTGACGCAGGCGGGCTGCCTTGCGAAGTTCGAGTTGCCGGCGGGCGGCGTGGGTGAGCTGTGCGGCGCGGTCCAGGTGCCCCTGCATTTTCTGGCGGTTGTTCTCCATGAGTGCCGAGAGGCGCACGCGGTGTTTGCGAAGGATGCGGAGATGTCGTTCCATATCGGCGAGGTCGGCTTCGAGCCCGGACAGGTACGCGCGTACCCTGCCTTCGGGAGGCGTGATGCCAAGCCTCGTCAGGATGCGATCCCACCATCGGACCCAGCTTTGCCAAATGGCCCGCCGCAAGCGGGGATCGAAAACCAGATAAGTGGTAAGCCCAAGGCAGAACAGTAATACGAGCCTCATCAATTGGCCCAGCCGGGGCAACGCCCAGGCGATGATCAGCCAGACGGCCAAAGCCACCAACGCCAACATCATCATCCCGGCGATCAGGTGCGTGCGCCTGGTTGGGGTGGTATGTGAGGGCCGTTGCGTCATGAGCCAGCGGGGTTGGGGGTGCCTCTGATCAGCCGGAAATGAGCTTGTCGAGTTGCGCCACGTCCTGCTCGATCTGGTTGCGCAGGCTACGCCACGTGTGTTCGAATTTGGCTTTGGTGCCTTCCAGCTTGTCGAGTTCCTGTTGCAGCTCTTCGCCGGCACGGGCCAGCACCGCTTCGGCCTTTGCTACCTTTTGCTGCAGCTCTTCGATCTGGGCTTTCCACTGGGCCACCTGATTTTTCAGCTGCTCGACCTCCTTTTCCCGGCTGACTACCTTCTCGTCCAGGCGCTTCTTGAGGGCCGCATCGAATTTTTGCTTTTCCTTCTCCAACACGGCCTGATAGTGGCGCGCCGTTTTGAGCAGCTTCTCTTTCGAAAGTCCTACGGTCGAGGCCGTGGCATAGGCCGACCTGATGGCCGTCTCTTCATCCATCCCCATCTCCTGCATGAGCCGCAGCACGGCTTGCCGAAACTCCAGGTAGTCGAAACCCGGCAGGTTGTTTTCCTCGAGTGCCTTGACCAGTACGTTGAGGCTGCGTTCGTCGAGACCGGAAACGTCGCCAAAAATTTTCGTCAGATCCTTTTGCATACTACTGTTGATTGGTGATGTGCTTCATTTCGAACAAAGCGCGCAGTGCAGGCAGGCGCGCAGCCCGGGAATTCTTGTCGATATCCGGACAAACATATTGTCCCGGTGGCATTACCCGCGCGAAAAATAGACCAATGGATGTTCCTCGTCTATGGAGCACCCGGCAGCCTTCGTTCGCTCACTTCGATCTTGCTGAATCCGCTTCCCTGCGGCACCACCTGCACCTGCACCGGTATGCGTTCCTTCAACTCCTTCACGTGTGAGATGATGCCGACCAGGCGCCCCGAGCTGCGCAGGTCTTCCAGCACTTCCATGGCCGTGTCCAGGTTCTTGTCGTCGAGCGTGCCGAAGCCCTCGTCGATGAACAGCGAATCCACCCGGATTTTGCCGCCGGCCATTTCCGAAAGGCCCAGGGCCAGCGCCAGACTGACCAGAAACGACTCGCCCCCCGACAGCGAGCTTACCGGGCGCATCGTGTCGGCCTGGAACTGGTCCACGATGTACAGGTCCAGCGCAACCGTGTTTTTTTGGGCATTCACCTCGGTATAGAGTCGATAGCGCCCCTCCAGCAGTCTGGCCAGTTGCCTGTTGGCGTGCCCGATGAGCTGGCGGAGGGTCAGCGCCTGGGCCAGCGTGCGAAACTTTTGCCCTTCCTTGCTGCCAATCAGGTCGGCCAGGGCCTGCCAACGCGCAGCTTCCCGCTCCAGGGCCTCCAGTTTTTCTCTGAGTGCGGCTGCATCCCGCTCATTTTGGCGGTGGGTGGCCAGTTGCTGCTCGTACCTGCCTTTTTCCTCGAGCCGTTCGTCGCGAGCCTGTGTCAGGGTGCTCTTTTCTTCCTTCCAATCAGCCACGGCTTTCGCCAAATCCTGCGCTTCGCCAAGGAAGGGCACCATCTGCTCCCATAGCTCCTCAACCTTCCTTGCCAAGTCTTCCTTCTGCTTCTTTTTTTCCTGGATGATGCCTCCCAGCTCCTTCATCCGGGCCTCCAGTTTGTTTTGTCGTTCCTGGCTGGATTCCAGCTCTTCACGCAACCGTTGCTCTTCCGTTTCCCATGCCTTGCGCTCTTCGGCTACCAGGCTTTCGCCAAATTTTTCCCGGCGTTCGCGGCTTAGATTTTCCAGTATCGACTTTTCCTTTTCCAGGATTTTCTCGCTATTCAAAATTTCATCCTGAAGCGAACGCAACTGCTGTTGTTTCTGCTCTCGTTCACCCTTTTTGCTGGCCAGTTCTTCCGCAACTTGTTGCCGTTTTTGCTCCTGCTGCCCGAGCTTTTTCAGGTCGCTATTCAGTTCCGACAGAAGGGCAGGGGAGAGGGGGGCTTCCAATCCGGCTTCTTTCAATTGCGTTTCGATGCCCGCTCGCAGCCTTGCCTTTTCTTCGGCTTTTTCCCGGATCTGGCCCCGGGTTCGGTTGCGGTCGCTTTCGAGTTCCCTGATTTTTTGCCGTGCCTCCTTCAGTTTGTCTGTTGCTTTGGCCATCTCCTTTTCCCAATGCTGCCAGTCTTGCCACAGCGCTTTGAGCTGCGATTCCCTTTCCTTCAATTCATCCTGCTCGGCTTGCAGCGCTTCGAGCCAAGCTTCCCACTCCTCTTCCGGTCGGACTTCGGGCAGGCTTTGGGCAAAGCGGTCGATTTCCGCTCTGAGCGCGGCCGCCTGTTCCCGTGCTTGCCGTAGCTGGTCTTCCAAGGCCCTGGCCTGCTGCGTCAGTGCAGCCATATGGGTTCTTTGCTCGCTGATGTCCGTTGTCAGCTTTTCCCGTTCGGCTTTCAGCTTGGCCAGACGGCGTTCCGCTTCCCCTACTTTGGGTTCGACGGGTTTCGTCAGCGCGGGGTGATGGGTCGAGCCGCAGAGGGGACAGGCCTCGCCTTCCTTCAGTTTGGCCCGGTGCGCCGAAAACTCCTGCGCGAGCAGTTCCAGCTCTTTCCGGCGCTCGGCTTCGGCGAGATCCGCATCCAGCCCGGGCAGCTTCGCCTCGAGCCGGCTCAAATCCTTTTCCGCGGTTTCGAGGGCCTGTTGGTTGGTGGCAAGCGACTTTTCAAGCTCGGCTACCGCCTGCGCATTCTTACCCAATTCCTTCCGTCGGCCGATCGCTTTATCGAGTGTGTGGATCGCGTTTTGCAGCGCTATCTGCCGTTGGTGCAACTGGTCCAGGGCGTCGGAAAGTTTTTCCGGCCGGCCGGCCGCCGCTTCGATCTGTGTGCGCAGGCGATTCCCCTTCTCTTCGAGGGCCTGTTGCCTGGCCTCGAGGCGTGCCGCTTCCGCTGTTTGGCGCTCCAGGTCCGCCTCCTGCCGGTCTGCAGTGGCCTCCAGCTCCGCGATCTGCTGTTGGAGCGTTTGGATGCGCTTCCAGTCCGCCTCGATGGCAGACATTTGACGTTCGAGGGGCTTCAGCCACGGGCGCTGGTCGATCCATTTCCGGATCTCTTCTTTTTCGCGCCCGAGGCGCTCGATTTGCGCTTCCAGTTGACTGATTTCCTCCGCAAGCCGGGCCTTTTTCGATCTGCTATCGCCGAGCTGGCGTTCCAGCTCCTTCACTTTATTCTGTTGGATTTTGATGCTTTCGTCCATCCGCTGCATCTCCTCCCAGCGCGGCCCAAGCTCCTCTCTCCGCTTCAGGTGTGCGTCCAGCCGGCTTCGCGCCTCGGCGAGCTGTGCCTGCAGCTCATTCAACTTTGCTGCATCCGCTTCGCGGTCTTTTACAGCTTCTTCAATTGCCTTTTCCAGCGAATGCTGCTGGTTTTTCGCCTCCTCGTACTCCGCGGCCAGCCGCAGGCGGGTGTCCAGTTCCCCGATCTTTTGGGTGGTCGCATCCACCTCTTTTTTTAGTTCATCGAGCTTTTTCTCTATCTCGGCCACTTCTTCCTCGCTCAGAATAGCGAGCCCTTCCAGGCGGGCGCGCTCCTGCTCCACGGCCCCCTTCTTTTCCCTGGCCAGCTCGAAGCAAAAGCTCGAAAGCTCGCCATAGATCTCCGTGCCGGTCAGCCCTTCGAGGATTTCGGCGCGCTCGCGACCGGAGGCCTTGAGGAAGTTGGTAAAGGCGCCTTGCGGCAAAAACACGGTGCGCGTGAACTGGTCGTAGCTGAGGCCTAGCAGCTGCTCCACGGCTTCGTTGGCTTCCCGGATTTTATCGGCTTTCACCTTCCATTCGTGGGTGTGCTCATCGTACACCGACACGGTTCGCGTGGCGTTATTGAGCTGGCCCTTGTTGGCGCCCCGCGTCTTGCGCGTGATCTCCCATCGCGCCAACACCCTGCGGCCGTCCATCTCGAAGATCACTTCCGCAAATGCCGAGTCGGCGCCATGGCTCACCACTTCCGTGAAATTGCCGTCGTGCCGGGCAATGCGGCCATACAGGGCCAGCGTGATGGCGTCCAGGATGGTGGACTTGCCCGAGCCCGTCGGGCCGGCGATGACGAACAGGCCCGCGCCCTCGAACGGTGGCTGGTCGAACTCGAGCACGTGCTCGCCCGACAGCGAGTGGATATTGCAAATGTGTACTTTACAGATGCGCATGGGTCAGTTATTGTCCTTTTGTTGGTGCAATTCGAGCAGCTCTTTGAAAGTTGCCCGCAGGCGGTCGGCCTCCTCGCCTTCGATGCCGTTGTGTGCCAGCACGAAGTCGAACACCTCCGTCGGCTGGAGGTGGCGCAGGTCTTCCTCCGGCATGACCTCGGCCGTTTCGCTGCGGTTGGTCAATAGCGTGATGTTGACCACGCGCACGGGCTTCCCTTCGCTGGCCTCGGTCACCCTCAGAATCGGTTGGGCGGGCACCCCCTCGCGGCAGTCGAGCTTGATCCACACCCAGGGCTCGAGCGGCTCCTTATGCCTTTCGGCAAATGCCGCCAGCCGGTCGCTCAGCTCATCGGGCCGGCATTGGATGACCTTCAGCCGTCGCGCCAGCGGCACCTTGCGCGCTTCGACACTTGTCAGGGTACGCCCATCGAACTCGAGCAGCCACACCAGCTTGTCGTCGGGCGTTTCGCTGAAGCTGAGGGGGATGAGCGAACCCGAATACCGGATCTTCCCCTCGGCATCGAGGGCCTGCGGCTTGTGGATGTGGCCCAGTGCCACGTAGTCGAGTATTTCGGGAAAATGGGCCGGTTCCATGTTGGCCTTGTCGCCCATGTAGATGTTGTCCTGTGCCTCGGGATCGTCGCACTGCGCCACGTAGAGATGCCCGGTGGCCAGCAGGGGCACGCCCGCCGCGCGCCACTTTTCGAGCGCCGCGCCGACCTGGCGGTAGTGGGCCCTGAGGTTGGCGCGGCGGCGCTCGATGGCGGCCTGTGGATCCTCGCCCGGCTGGGCGGGCAGCAGGACGCTGTCGCGCAGGAAGGGCACGGCGGCCACCACGGCCACCAGGCGGCCTTCCTCGTCCCGGATTTCGAGGATTTCCTTCTCCACTTCCACGTCGCCGGCGCCCACCACCCAGATGCCGTGTTGGTTGAGGAATTCGTCGGCCAGGTGCAGCGTGGCAGGGGAGTCGTGGTTGCCGCCCGTGATGACTACGCGGCACCGGCGCGAGCGGGTCACGCGCTCCAGGAAGCGGTAGTACATCTCACGGGCATGGATGGGCGGGTTGGTGACGTCGAAAATGTCGCCTGCCACGATGAGCAGATCGACCCCTTCGTCCTCGATGAGCCGGGCCAGCCAGTCGAGTGCGCGCTGGTGCTCTTCCTGCCGGTTGTGGCCGTGCAGCTGCTGGCCAAGGTGCCAGTCGGAAGTGTGGATGATTTTCATGCGGTGAAATTTCGATGGCTTGAGTCTACTGCTAAAGGTCGATGGACAATGGACGATAGACGATGGATGCCCAAGTTGCATTCATGATAACCCTGAAAATCAACTTTAAACACTAAATACTAGACTTTAAACTCAAACTCTCCCCCCTCAACCACTTTATTCAGGGGACTCATGGCTTGCCGTGTCTTCATCGGGTCACCTGCAAGGTGCCCGACACGACCCGCTGCCCCCAGGGGCTGTAACCGGCGTAAAAATAGACGCCTGAAGGCACATTGTTGGAATGCCAGCGCCAGGTGGCATTTGCCGAAAGGCGAAAAGAAGCCATGGGCCGTCCGGAAAGCTCGAAGAGATACATGTCGAGGGGGAAAGCGCCGCCCCAAACGAACTCCAACCCATAGGCAAATGGCCGAATTTGAAAATGGTGCTGCAGGTGAGGTTCCGCCGACAGGGTAGGGGCCGACCACCACTGCTGCGTGCCGAGCCGCAACAGGCGCGCCTCCAATGGCCCGATGGCTTCCGAGCCGATGAGTCCGTAGCCCGGACGCGGGAAGACGAGGGCTTCCGTCTGGCCGTTGGTCAGGGCCGAGCCCAGGGCGATCCGTCTTTTGTTTTTCGAAAACGGATCCCAGGCCGGGGGCGGCTGCATGGGCGTGTCGTAGAGCAGCCACAGGAACGACTCGGCCGTCTGCACGTTGTAGCCCAGCAGGACGAGTGCCCCTGCCGGATCGACGGCGGCGTCGGTGATCTGGCCGTTGCTGTCGAACGCCTGGCGCAGCAGGGCCGTGTGGTTGCCGGGCGTGGCCGGCAGCACGTAGTGTTTGGTCTGGAACGAGTTCCACCCCTTGGTGAACAGGTGCAGGCTGTCGCCAAAAAACACCACGGCCTCGCAGTCGAAATCCTGCTTTTCCTCCGGCGGCAGGGATTCGTCCCAGTCTTCGTAACTGAACTGGATGATGTCGGGCGTGAGTGTGGCG
Source organism: uncultured Saprospiraceae bacterium (assembly GCA_964401445.1). Classification (GTDB taxonomy): domain Bacteria; phylum Bacteroidota; class Bacteroidia; order Chitinophagales; family Saprospiraceae; genus WFYJ01. The sequence goes on from CAYNYN010000057.1 coordinate 7,340, forward strand.
CTGCTGCCCAGCTGGTCGAGCGCGATGCGATAGATGCGCAGCACGCTGCGGTCGCCGTCGTTGTTGCCCACGTCGGCCACGAACAGGTGGGTGTCGCTCCGCGTCAATGCCTCCCAGTCCACGTTGGATGCTGCAGCCACCGTCGCCTGGCCCGCTATGGCACCCGTCAGCGTGTCGAGGGCGTAGAGCGTGGGCCCGTCGCCGCTGTCGTTGATGCCCCACAAAATGCCGTCGTGCCAGACCAGGCCGGAAACTTCCGACGCCAGTGGGTCGAGCAGACACACGAGCGGCGGCTGGTATGCAGTGGGCGGATAGATGCAGGAGCCATCGTTTTGCTGGGCTTGCGGATCGTAGTTGGAGGCCATGGGATCGGTACATCCAGGTTGGGCATGGAGGCTGAGGACGGACAGCAAAAGGGTGGTGGTCAGGGCGAGGCGCAGGATCGTCATGAAGGCCTGTTTTCTGCAAATGTGCGACCTGAAGGCGAAAAAGGAGGCATGGGGCCTCGCGTGGCCATGTCGAATCGGCTTATTTTCCCCGCCGATACACAAACTGGAGCACCATTGGATGAACGACATTTTTGGCGAAAGCTGCTGGGTGCAGGGCTGCTACTGGGCCTCGCGGCCCTTTTCTGGCTGCCCTTGAAAATCCCCGTGCAACTGCCGGCGGTGATCGTGTGGGAACCCGCACGTGCGTGGGAGGTCATGGCCCGCTCCGATGGCGGGCTGGCGTCGTGGGAGGTGGACCTGGTCCGAGGCATCCGCAAGCTCGACCAGCGGTTTTTGCCCCAGCGTGGCGACATGGTGCAGGTGCGGCTGTCGGATCGCCTGGCCCCCGGCCAATGGGTGGATGCGGGCATGCCGGTGCTGACGCTGACGAGCCCCGTCCTCGACCAGACCATCGTGGGGCTCGAGGCACGCCTGGCGCTGGCCCGGGCCCGCCTCGAGGTGGAGCGTACCGGCGCCAAGCTGCCCCTGCAGCAGGCGGCGCGCGAGGCGCTGGATCTGGCCCTTACGGAAAAAGAGCTGGCCGACAAGCAATTGCAGCGGGCGCAGGCCCTTTTTGCCGACAGTCTGCTTGCCGAAGCCGAGCTGGAGGTGGCCGAGCAGACGGCCGAGGCGGCCCGGCAACGCCTCGAGCTGGCCATGGCACGCCTCGAGGATGCGGCCACGGGCGAGAAGCCCGAGCAACTGGCTTTCACCCGCCGCGAGATCCGTGAGCTCGAACGTCAGCTGGCACATTTGCGCGCACAGCGCGAGGCCCTGGTATGGCACACCCCCATGGCGGGCGTCTGTCTGCAGCGGTCGGATGCCGCGGGCAACGTGGTCTGGCTGGTGGCAGACACCACAGCATGGGTCATGCGTGCAGGCCTGCCGGCCAGCATCGCCTGGCAGCCCCGCGCAGGCGACACCGTGCGCCTGCACCTGCGTCAGCAGGGCACGGTGCTGGACGCCCTTGTATTACCCCAGCCGCCTCAGGCAACTGCCGCCGATGCCGCTGACGCTCGGATATGGTGGTACCTCATGCCCCTGGGTCGAATTGCATCGCAGGGTGCAGGCCGGTGGGCGCCGGCATGGATCGTGCCCGACAGCCTCAGCCTGTACGAATACATCCTCGAAACCCCATTGTCTTCAAATTAGTCGCATCCCTATGCCGGCCTTGCGCTATGAGCTGAAATATCTGTTGCCGGACTACCGGATGGCCTTTCTTCGGGAGGCGATCGGCACGCAGATGGTGCTGGACCCGATGGCGCGGCAGGCCGGCGGCAGCTATCTCGTGCACAGCCAGTATTTCGACACGCCTCGCCTCAAGTGCTATTTCGACAAGGTGGAAGGCGTCAAACGACGCTTCAAGCTGCGCATTCGGTGGTACGGTGGGCTGCAGCCCGATGCCACCGTGTTTCTCGAGCGGAAAGAGAAGGTGCTCGACCCCCTGGCCAAGACGAGGGTACGGATGCAGGCCCGGCAGGTGCCCCTGCTGTTGCGCGGACGCCTGGACGGGCTGCCTGCACCAGCCCGCACGTGGTACGGCACGGTCCTTTGGCATGCCATGCGTCCCACCGTGACGACCATCTACAGGCGCGAGCCCTGGGTGATGCCGCCGGGCATGGATCTGGCTGGCAACAACCTGCGCGTGACTTTCGATACCGACCTGAGTGCCGCAGGGCACCCCTGGCAGTGGGATGCCGCCCCCCGGCGGGCTGCCGGTGCGCCGTTGCCCGTGCTGCCCGGCCGGTTTATCCTCGAAATCAAGTTCAACCACCACTGTCCCGAGTGGCTTGCCCGCCTGGTGCGCAGCATGGACGTCGTGCCCCGCTCTGCGTCGAAGTACTGCCTGTGCATGGATGCCTGGGCGGCCCGGGCGTTTCCAGGTGGCCTGGCGGCCCTTCGGTGGCCGTTTCCATGAAGTGATGTGCCAACTTACCTTTGCCCCCCATGTTCGACGCATTGCCCATTCCGGACCTGACCCAGCCCACCTTGTTCGACTTTTTCGTCAACCTGGTGGTGGCCTTGCTGTGCGGGCTGCTCATTGCAGGCGTCTATCGGCTCACGGCACGCGGGCCCGCCTACTCGTCGGGGCTGGCACAGTCGCTCGTCATGCTGTCGCTCATCACGGCGGTGGTCATCCTCGTCATCGGCAACAACCTGGCGCGGGCCTTCGGGCTGGTCGGGGCCATGTCCATCATCCGTTTCCGAACGGCCGTGCGGCAGGTGCAAGACATCGTCTTCATCTTTTTTGCCCTGGCAGCAGGCATGGCGGCGGGTGTCGGGCTGCGTGCCGTGGCCATGGGTGGTACGGCCTTTATCGCAGCCATCTTCCTGCTGCTCGATCTGGTGCATTTTGGCCGGCAAACCGGCCGCTACCACCTGTTGCAGGTGCGTTGGCTGCCCGGCACTCCCGATCTGTCAGAGGTAGAACAGCTGCTGCGCGCGCACACCCGAAGGATGGAGCTGCTGAACCTGCGCACGGACCCGGCCGATGGTCAGATGCAAGGCACGTGGATGGTGCGCTTTCGCAAAACGGATAACGCCTCGGCGCTGGTGGCCGCCCTGCGGCAAATGCCAGGAGTGCAGGAGGTCACCCTGCTTCAGGATCATCACGAGGATGCCCATTTCTGACCGAAAACAACCTCGATTCTCCGTCGCGCAGAAAAAAAGAATCCCCATGAGTGGTATCACCTTGCTCGTTTCCGGCATGCAGATCGATCACAGCCGACTGGGCAGCCTCGGCGGCGTGGCCGACCTTCTGGTCGCGCCCATCGTTCGGGCTGCGCTTCAGGCCGATCACGTGGTGGGCATCCGCGAGTGGCATCCGGCCGATCACGTCAGCTTCGCGGCGCGACACCTGTGGCGCAAGCCCGGTCAGCAGCTCGTACATGACGATCGCGCGCTCGACTTGCAGCCCATCCACTGCGTGCAGGACACGTTCGGCGCGCGCTGGCTGCCCGGCATTGCGGAGCTGCCCTGGTCGCTGGTCGTCGATACGGGCACGCGGCGCGACGTGGACCACTATTCCGCTTTCGAAGAGGCAGATGGTGCCGATACCGGGTTGCTGAGCTGGCTCAGGGAGCGCGATCCGGACCTGCTCGTCCTTGCCGGCCTGCCGCTCGACGGATTGTTGGGTGCCACCTTCGAGCAGGCACGTGCGCTGGGCTTCGAGGTCCGTTTGCTGGAAGGCGGATGCAGCCTGTTGCATCAGCAGGAGCTGCCGCCGGAGTGGCATCGGGAGCAGGACGTGTGGTGGTCCGTGCCGTGAAAAGCGGAGGGAGCGCAGCTATTCTTCCACAAAGAAAAAGGTGACTGCCTGGGGCGTGAAGCGCACGTTGCGCACGTAAGGCGGGCTTTGCATCAGATGGAGCGGGAGCGTCGTCTGGTTGCTGCCGGGCGCCAGCCCTCTCAGGTCGGCGACGACTGCAAAAGCCGTGGTATCGACCATGTCGTACTTGCTGACGGGCAGTTCGAACACCAGCCTGACGTGGGTGGGCTGGATGCGGATGCGCGCCGTATCGCCCAGCACCATGATGGGCTGCATCAGCGCCTTTTCCGTGATCCTTTCCACCTGCACCTGCACCTCGACGCTTTCGGGATGCACGGAAAGCAGGTGGGGATCCGGCAGCTCGATGGGCAGGGTGCGCACCAGCGGCGCCGACACGGAAAGGGCTTCTAATGGCGCCGTTTCGCAATAGGCGATCGTCTGGACCAGCGATGCCGGACCGCTCACCTCCACCGTGTCGGGTACCACCTGAATGGAGTCGACCAGCACGTAGCCGGGCGCGAGCGAGAATGCCTGCATCCGGACCTTTACGGGTACGCGCCGCACGAGCCGGCGCTCGACTTCGAGCAAGATGAAATCGTGTTCGAGCCGGACGATGTCTACATTGGGGTGCAGCTGCGATTCGAGCTGGGCAATGATTTCGTCGCGCCCGATGGTGTTGTTGCTGCGCCTGCCTACCGGGAAAAACAGCACGGGATCGGACCGCCAGAGGCTCTGCGCCAGCAGGTCCCATCCTTCCCCTGCCACTTCCACCGACATGGCTGAGGGGGGCAGTTCGCGCCACGCCAGACTGTCGGGCAGCTGCCAGGTGATGCGCACCGGCAGCATAGTGGTGTATGGCCGGTCGAGCTTGACGAAGAGCCAGAAAGTCAGTGAGATGCCAAAACACACCAGCCAGACCCTGCGGTCCTCGGGCTCGGGCAACCAGCCACTGAGGGCATCCAGTTGCTTGCTTATCCAGGAACCTGGTTTCATCGTCATACAGGTTCATGAAGGGCCCGCGGCCGTGGCCTGGCAGGCGTGGCGTGGGTTAGTCTTTCTTCTCTTCAGCGCTGGCGTGCAGGGCGTCGGTCATCTCTTTGGAGATGGCGCTGCGCAGCACGCGCACGAAGTGCTTGTTGCCCAGGTCGAGGGTCACGATGTCCCCTTCGATCTTGTTGATTCGACCGATCAGGCCACTGCCCGTCACCACTTCCTGTCCCTTCTCGAGGCTGTCAATGAACTGGCGCTGCTCGCGCTGGCGCTTGGCCTGGGGCCGGATCATGAACAGCCAGAACACCAGGATGATCAAACCCCAGAATACCAGCGTCATGATGCCCTGATTACCTCCTGCTTGCAATAGAATGAGTTCCATGAGTCGCATGTTTGTTTTGCGTAATGAGTGGGAATGCGTGCGACAAAGGTACTGCCTGGCGCGGGCTTCCTGAAACGAAAAAGGCATGGCCGCGAGCCATGCCTTCTGAGCAGGAGTAATGGACACCTATTTCATTGGTTTCACCTTGCCGCTGCCGGTCGTCTGGCTGTGGATGCGCGCAGGTCCTTTGTAGTAAACCGATCCGCTGCCCGTAATCGACGCTTCGATCTGCTCGGTGCCATACACGCGCACATCGCCCGAGCCCGAAATTTCGACATCCACGATGCGGGCTTCGAGGCCGGCAGCATCCACGTGGCCCGAACCGGTGACATCAGCTTCCAGCTCGTCGACCCGTCCCGACAGTACGATGCTGCCCGAGCCGGTCACTTCGGCATCGGCTTCACGGGCGCCTTCGATTTCCATCTCGATACGGCCCGAGCCCGTGACGCTGAACTCGAACTGCTCGCCATGAAAAGCACTTTGGCCCAGCACCTTGCCGGAGCCCGCCACGTCCACGTCTTCCAGCTCCGGCACCGAGATGTAGATGGTGATTTTGCCCTTTTGTCGCCACGTATTGGGCAAAAAGCGGATGTGCCAGGTGTCGCCTTCGGCTTTCTTGTTCAATGCCTCGAAGTCGTCCTCATTGGTCGCTTCCACGCGCACGCTCAGGGGACCCTGGGTGACGTACACGGTGGCTGCGATGCTCAGGTCGAGATCAGAAAAGGGTCCCGTTTGGATTTCCTTTCCCCGCTGGGCAAGTGCCGTGCTTGCCCCCAATGCCCAGGCCAGACATACCAGCAGAAATGTTTTGCTGCTCATTTGATACTGATTTTTTGTGAAAAAAGGTTTTGCCGGGGGATGCTGTCGATCGGGAAAGACATCTCGTCGGCGCGTGGGTTGCACTTCCCGAAGTTTTCGTTGCTTTGCAGCAATACCTTTCAATACAAACCAAAGATCATGAAAGCACTGCTGCGCATTCTTGGGTTTATCGCTTTCCTGGTGACTGGCTTTCTGTTGGGAACGAGCTGGCAGGGTAGTGTGGCAGCCGGCCCCGCGCATGCGGATGCCGACCACGCCGATACGGCGGGTTGGGCCGACGAAGCGCGCGCAAGTGAAGAAGTGTCTGCCCCGACGCAGGAGGCGGCCAATGCATTGACGGAGCTGGAGCAGGCCACCATTCGCATATTCGAGCAGGCCGCCCCCTCCGTGGTGTTCATCAACACCTCGGTGATGCAGATGGACTTCTTTTCACTCGACGTGACCGAAATTCCAAGGGGCAGCGGCTCGGGCTTCGTCTGGGACCAACGCGGCCATATCGTGACCAATTACCACGTCATCCAGGGTGCCGACCGGGCCCAGGTGACGCTGGCCGACCATTCGACCTGGGACGCCAAGTTGGTGGGGGTGGCACCCGAAAAAGACCTGGCCGTCCTCAAGATCGATGCGCCCGCCGAGAAGCTCAAGCCCATCCCGCTGGGCGTGTCGGAGACCTTGCGCGTGGGGCAGTCGGTCTTCGCCATCGGCAACCCCTTCGGCCTCGACCAGACCCTGACCACCGGCGTGGTCAGTGCGTTGGGGCGTGAGATACAGTCCGTTTCCGGCACGCCCATCCGCAACGTGATCCAGACGGATGCCGCCATCAACCCGGGCAACTCGGGCGGGCCGCTGCTCGACTCGCGGGGGCGCCTCATCGGCGTCAATACGGCCATTTTCAGCCCTTCGGGTGCCAGCGCCGGCATCGGCTTCAGCATTCCCGTAGATGCAGTCAAGTGGGTGGTGCCCGAGCTCATCGTCAATGGGCGCATCATGCGGCCGTCGCTCGGTGCCGAGTACGCCTCGACGCGCACGATGGCCCGGCTGGGACTGAAAGGGGCGCTGATCCTGAACGTCATCCCGGGCAGTGCCGCCGACCGGGCCGGGCTGCGGCCTACGCATAGGGATCGCTATGGGTACATCATCCTTGGCGATATCATTACCCAGATAGGCGATGAAAAAATCAATTCACCTGCAGAAATTCCGCTGGCGCTGGAGAAATACCGACCGGGCGACCGCGTGCCCGTGCGCATCATTCGCGACGGCAAGGAATACGAGGTGGAAGTAGTGCTGGATCCGCCCCGATAATCCATTTTGCTAACAACTCACATAGCGACAGATGAAACAATTGTCCAAACTTGCCGAAGAACTCGCTGCGCTCATCGAGGAAATCGAGCGCGACTTTCCCGAGCTGTACCGGTATCTCGAAGAAAACCCCGTGCGCATCCAGTCTGGCGGCAAGGCTGCCGAAATTGGGGTAGAGGAACTGCGAGGCTACATTGAAAACCTCAAGGAGCAGCTACTTCGTTACGTCGAAACACATGACGAGTGGATTCAGGATTGAGCGCGCCGACAAGTCGATGGACGAGAGACGCAGTGAGGACACAGTTTTTTACCACAGAGTTTCACAGAGTACACACAGAGTTCCACAGAGATTGGTGAAATCGGGTGAATCGGTTCTCCAATGCCTCACGCGACGCCGCACAGCCTGCCCCGATCCGATCCAAATCGGGGCCGCCACGTTACGCAACGTTTTTTCATCTCAACA
>CAYNYN010000058.1:0-1601 GCA_964401445.1 uncultured Saprospiraceae bacterium
AAAAACTGCGTCTTCACTGCGTTTTCTGCGCCTGAAAGCTACGGTTTTGAAAAACCAGGGATCGTACCCCCAAACCACTTCGAAACGAGGAAAAAGGTGGAACCCATCTGACTGATTCAGCCCGATTCATCAGGCTGGCCACCGGTGTCCGCCACCTCCCGGTCGAAGTCCTTGAGCCGGACGATCATGGCGAGCATGAGGTAGAAGATGAGGCTGTTGGGCAGCAGGGTGATGGCCTCCTGCGGGTAGCTGGCCAGCGCCAGCATGAACACGGAGGTGGCCAGCGCCAGGTACACCAGTTTGAGCGCGGGGTCGCGCACGCGGTAGTACCAGTAGATGCCCTGCTGCATGGCGATGAAGAGCAGCGTCATGTAGATCAGCAGGCCCACCCATCCCGTCTCTACGGCCAGGCGCACGTACAGGCTGTCGTGGGCGAAGCTGGCCAGCCACGAGTCGGGCGTGAAGCGCTTGCCCCAGTAGCCCGTGCTGCCGAGCCCCGCGCCGAAGGGGTGGCTCTGGATGAACGGCTGGATCTTTTCCTGGTTTTCGAGGCGCAGCTGCAGCGAGGCGTCTTCGGTGGGCCGGAAGGCCGACTGGATGCGGTAGATCACGGCGCTGTGCGTCGATTTCATCATGAGGGCGGCGCCGGCCAGGAAGACGAAGCCGCTGATGAGCAGCGTGCGCCGGTTGAGCGACAGCAGCGTGGCGAAGGCGATGCCCGCCGGCACCATGACCACCGGCGTGCGCGAGCCGGCATAGGCGATGGCCATCCACATGCTGATGCCGGCCACCGCCAGCATGACGCGTTTCCAGACGGCCCAGGGTCCCCCCACCAGGATGAAGCAGGCCACGCTCATGTAGGCCATGAGCATGCCGTAGGTGGTGGGGTCGCTGAAGAAGCTGAAGATGCGCAGCCGGCTCCACTGAAAGATGAGCTGGAAGCGCAGCTCGTCGGCATGCAGCCAGGCCAGCTCGGTGGGCGTGAAGCCGACGAACTCCTGCTTCAGCCCGTACAGTGCCGCCACGAACGACCAGAAGATGATGGCCTTGAGCCCGCGAAACACCTCGCGGCGCGACGCGAACGCACGCAGCGCCACGAAGTAGAGCATCAGCAGCAGGGCCACGCTGCGCACCGTATAGACCCAGGCCATGCGCGAGCCTGCCACGGGATTGATGGCCTGCAGCAGGTTGTAGCCGATCCACAGCAGGATGAGCAGCGAGATGGGGTTCTCGGCATAGCGCATCTCCTTCTCCTTGACGAGCCGCGCCAGCAGGCCGAAGATGAGCCACACCATCAGCAGGTCGAGCAGGGTGCCGATGGGCGCAGTGGTGTATTTGGCCGCAAGGCCGATCAGAAAGCCCGCCGCCACCGTCACCTGCAGGCCAAAGGTCAGATCGACGAGGGCCACCAGCAGCAGCGGGATGCCCACGATGGCAGCCGTGGCCACGAGGGCCAGCTTGAGCGGCAGCACGGCGTAGAGCAACGCACAGAAGGCCGCCACCACCACGCCCAGCAGCAGTCCGAGCGCGCTGTTCAGCTTGTAGGTGATCAATTGGGTGCGCAGCCACTCCATGTGGTAAAAGTTCGATGGACGATGGAC
>CAYNYN010000058.1:1701-14719 GCA_964401445.1 uncultured Saprospiraceae bacterium
CAAGGGCCTCATGATGATCAAAATATCACCACTTTCAGGAAAAAGCCCAGCATCATGAGGAAGCACAAAGCCACGGCAATGGCTTCCAGCACCCGCTCTTTCTGTCTCATCTCGCGTCGTTCCATAGCCGTTTTCCTTTTGGATGTGCCTCGAGCAGCTCGAAAAACTGTTCCAATCGCGCTTCCCACGAGTTGCGGCGCGCCACTGCCATGCGTCGCGCCACCTCATCGGGCTGGTTGGCTGTGAGGGCCAGCGGAATCTGCCGGACGAAATCGTCTTCGTTTTCCGCAAGGAAGATGACCTCGCCGAATGTGCGTATGTCTTCCGAAAAAGCGGTGGACACCACGGCCTTTCCCGCTGCAAGGTACTCGTTGATTTTCAATGGATAGATGCTGGCCGTCAGTTCGTTGCACCGGAAGGGCAGCAGCACGCAGTCGAACCGGCGCAGCCAGGCCGGCAGCTCCTCGATGGGTCGGGGCCCCGGCAGGTGGATGTTGGCGTGGCGCTGCAGCAGGGCCACCTGCTCGGGCGTGGCATTGACGGGCCCCACCAGCACGATCTGCTTGTCGGCATGGGCGCGCGCCACCTTGCCGATCAGCTCGTAGTCGATGCGGTGCGGGTCGAGGTTGCCCGTGAAGCCAATGACGGGGCCCGTCATGCCTTCCAGCTCGGCAGGGCAGGGCAGGGGCTCGGTGGCGGCGCGGGCGAACAGCTCGACCTGGGCGGCATTGTGGACGATGTGGGTGTGCGGGTTGAGCGGTGACTTGAGCGCGTGCAGGCGCCGCGAGGTCACCCAGACCAGGTCGGCCTGTCGAATGACGTGGTCCTCGAGGCGGGCGCCGTGGCGTGCCGTCCACGGCTCCTGGCTCATGTCGTCGATGCACTGGTACACCTGTACGGCGGCCCCCGCATCGGGCGGCAGCACGCCGAGGTAGTAAGGGTTGTAGCAGTTGATGTAGAGAAAGCGCTTCACCCCATGGCTTTCCAGCCAGTGCTGCACGGCCCGCCACACGCGTTGTTCGTTGCGGCGGCGCAGCCATTCGTACAGCCTGCCTTCCGGCAAAAAATTGATGGGCCACACCGGCGGGGGCTGCAGCGCCCGGATGGGCGGGTCGGTGCCCGGAATCGTTTCCTCGATGGCTTGTCCGGCACGCAGGCGGGGCAGGCGCTGGCGCGTCAGCGGCTCGTGGCGGCGTTGCCAGAGCGTGCGCCAGGTGTAGGGCATGTTGACGTACCACACGCGATGGCCCGCCCGGCTCAGGACCCGTCCAAAGGACAGCGAAATCGAGCTGTAGGGGTTTTCCCAGGGGAAGAGCGAATTGTACACGATGTCGAGCGGCATCAATGGTCTTTTTCGAGCACGACGAATTCTTTTGTGATCAGCAGGTTGAATGGGAAGAAGCGCAACGAGACATTGGCCATTCCCGGCAAGCGGTTGACGATGCTGTGGCTCTTGCGCCAGGCTACGTGCAGGCCACTGCCTTGGAGCGCCCGTTTCAGCTTGCCGTGCGTCAGGTGATTGAGGCCTTCGTAGGCGGCCAGCAGGTCCGACTCCAGCTCGCCCACGAGCTGCTGATTGTTGCGCCGTATGAGCCAGCGCAAAAGCGGCTTCGGCAGGTATTGGCACCACGGGATGCCCACGGCATGGACTACGTGGCTGGCATAGGGGCTTTGCCAGGGCGGGTACGACACGAAGATCTGCCCGTCGTCGGCAAGCAGCTCTCCGAGCGCGCGAAAAATTTGCGGCAGCAGTTCGAGCGGAATGTGCTCGGCCACGTCGTTCATGACGATGAAGTCGAAGGGCCCCTCGGGTGGGTCGGTGAGCAGGTCCCGTTTTTCGAAGCGCACGTTGTGCAGCCCGTGTTTTTGCTGCAAGGCCTGGGCGATGGCGATGTGCTGGCCGTCGATGTCGATGCCGGTCACGTCGCAGTCCCAGGTGGTGGCGTACCACAGCGTCATGCCGCCCATGCCGCAACCGAAGTCGAGGATGCGTTTGCCGTCGAGCTGGAAGCGGCTACGCAGGAGTCGCTTGTCGACCTCGAGGTGCGGGGCCGCCTCGTTGCGGTAGTTGTCTTCGGCATAGGCCAGCCCTTCGGCAAAGAGCTCCACGGGCATGTGTGCAAAAGGACTTTTTTTCTGTTTTTCCATGGTCGAACTGATTGTAGCCCGGCGGTTCGGGTGGAATGCTATGCGCTACTTGTTGCCCGGCAGTGTGGCTGCGCGCATCTGGTAAATGGCATTTTTGGCGAAAGCCAGACTATGGCGAAAGCAATGCCACCAGCGCACCTCGAGCAGGCGGTACAGGTGCCATTGCATGATGACGAACAGGGTGACATAGGTGGCCAGCGTGCCCCAGGCTGCCCCGATGACGCCCATGCGGCTGATGAACAGGTAGTTGAAGGCCATGTTGATGCAGGCACCGAGCAGGGTGAGGTGGAAGTTGAGGCGCTGCCGGCCGATGGCGTCCATGACGGTGCCGAACTGGACGGCGAACGGCAGGAACAGTCCGTAGAGGATGGTCAGCCTCAGGATGGGCACCGAGGCTTCGTAGCCGGGGCCGGCGATGAAGCGGATGCACCAGGGGGCCGTAAGCCAGACCAGGGCGATCATGGGTACCAGTGGTACGAGGATGGCGCCCACGGCCTTTTCGTAGAGGACGCCCACGGCGCGCGGGCTCTCGTCGATGCGGATGGCCGATTGCGGAAACACGAGGCTGGCCATGCTGTGGGTGGGCACGTCGGCCAGGTTGTTGATCTTGATGGCCGCTTCGTAGAGGGCCACGCCGGCAGCCCCTGCCGTGGGCAGGATGCCGAGCATCAGCTTGTCGATGCTGCGATAGAGCATGGTGCTGAGGTTGGTGCCCAGCGTGTATTTGCCGAAGGCCAGCAGGCGCCGGATCCAGGCGGGGTCGGGCAGGGCGGGAAGCAGCAGAAACGGGCGTGCAAACAGCCCGGCGGCTACCGAAGAGAGGGCGGCGGCACCTGCCTGCGTCCATGCCAACAACGCCAGCGGCGGAGCTTGCCGCAGCCGCCAGAACCAGGCCACCACGAGGAAAAACACGAGCTGCCGCAGGAAGCTGGCGTAAAAAATACCGTGGAAGGACATGCGGGCCTGCTGCACGAAATTGAAGTGGTAGAAAGGGGTGAGCAGCAGGGTGGTGAGCGCGTAGATGCGCAGGAGCGGATGCAGCCCGGGCAACTGCAGCAGGGTGGCCAGCGGCCGGGCCGCCAGCAGCAGCGCGATGGCCATCAGAAGGGCCAGCATCAGGTGAAGGGCTGCCGAAGCGTGAAAGACCCGGGCATACTCCGCGCCGCGCGCCGGTGCGAGGTATTTTACCAATCCGTTCTGTATCAGTCCGATGCGCCCCACCTCGAGCATGGCCGTGATGGTGAGGAACAGGGCCCAGGTGCCCAGCTCCTCCTTGGGCAGCAGGCGAAAGAGCATCCACACACTGCCCAGCCCCAACACCAGGACACTGCCCTTCTCGAGCAGGGCAAAAAGACCGGATCGCCACCACGATGTTTGCTTCAATTGGTCTGGCTTTGTTGGTTTGATGCCTTGGGCCGGCACAGCGCTCGTGAGGGCCGGCCACCGTGCGGGGGGTCAGAGATTGCGAATATCCACTCTGTTGAGCACACCACCAAGCACCTTGTCGCCCAGGTGCTTCAGGTAGGTGAGGCTGTGTTGTCCCTGATTGTCGATGGTTTCCCTGGCCGCACACACCACCACGATGCCATCGGCAAAGGCGGCGAGCTCCTTGCTGTCGGGGTAGTGGTTGAGTGCGGCCCCTTCGAGGAGAATGTAGTCGAAATGGGCGCGGTAGTGCGCGAGCATTTTCCTGAGTTTTGCTTCCGCAAAAACCTCGAGCGGCGACTGGTCGGTGCGCTTGCTGCTGATGATGGTCACGCGTTCGTGGATGCTGGTGGGCACGATGCCCAGCTCATCGGGCGGGCTGGGGCGCGGCGCAGCGTCCTGCTTTTGGTAGGCGCTCAGCGTGTTGTGCCGCAGGTTGGTATCCACCACCAGCACGCGCTTGTCTTGCAGTGCCAGGGCGTTGGCCGTGTTCAGGATGAGGAACGACTTGCCTGCCCCTTGCTCCAGGCTGGTAAACAGGATGATCTGCCTGCCGCTGGTGTGGATGCCATGGCGCAAGGTGCGGACGCCCTCGCGAAAGCGGGCCTGGCGGGGCGGGAGTTCGGGTGCGCTGAACAGCCCGGTCAGGTCGAGCCTTTGGTGTCGGATGTCGACGATGGGTGCCAACAAGCTCAGGCCCGTGCGCTGCACGAAGACCTCGGGGCTGTACAGGGTGGTGTCGAGGAAAGCCGTGAGCAGGATGAGCAGCACCATGAAGCCGCCACTGGCAATGGAGGCAAAGGCACTGATGAGCACGCGGTTTTTGGGCTTGGGCTTGTCGGGCAACACGGGCGCCTCGAGGAGACGCAGGGGCACCTCGTGGTGTTCGGTCTGCAGGCGCGCTTCCTTGAGCTTTTCGACCACTTCGAGATATTCCTTTTCCAGCACCTCGCGCTCCTGTTCGAGACGGGTCAGCTCGGCGTCCTGGGTGACGAGACTGTTGGTCTGACTGCGCAGGCGGGCAATTTCGCGATCGAGCGATTGCACGGCCGCGCGGGCCAGCTCCAGCTCGAGCTCCTTGTCGATGCGCTCCTTGAGCAGGTCTTCGGTCCGTTCCTCGGGTTTTTCGCCACCTTCCTCGCGGATGGCAGCCAGACGGCCGAGGAGCGCATCCTGGCGGGCCCGAAGTTTCTCTATTTGGCGGGCCAGGCGCTGATCCTTGCGGCCACCTTTCAGATACTCGGCTTGCAGGGCTTTGATCTGTGCGGTGAGTTGCTGCACGTCTTCGTTGAGGAAGACGGCCTGGGCAAAGGCGTCGCCGCGCACGTGATTGCGCTCCAGGATGTACTTGTTGAGCCGTCCGATGGCACGCTCCAGGGCCGGTATCTTTTGCTCCATGCGTTCGCGCTCCAGCTCCAGCTCGCGGATGTGGCTGAGCAGGCTCTCTTTCTGTCGGGCGATGTCGATCACGTCGTTCGATTGGCGGTAGGCCTCGATTTCGGCCAGCTTGGCATCGAGGCGCGCCTTTTTTTCTTCGGCCTGTTTTTTCCAAAAAGCGAGTGCGCGTTCCTCGTCGGAAACGAGTTCGCTTTCGTAGAGCCGGAAAAACTCCTCGAGATAGGTCTTGGCGGCGAAGTGGGCCAGCTCGGGCGTCTCGAAAGAAAAGATCACCTCGAGATAGTCGGTGTCGCCCTTGCGCTGGATGGTCAGATGCTCGAGCAGCGTTTCGTAATCGTAGCCGAAAGCCTTGGCCAGCTCCTTCATGCGGTGGTTCATTTGCCAGGTGCTGGTGTCCTGCGGCAGGGCCACGGCGAGGGATTCGATGAACTGGGGGGAAAGGTTTTGCAGGGCTGCCAGGTCTTCGGGCTCGCGGAAGGGCTCGTCCGACTGCAGGTCGTGTGCCAGCAGGCGCGCGCTCAGCCGCTGCAGCATGGTGCGCGACTTCATGAACTCGATGAGCTGGTTGAAGCTGCTTTCGATCTGGAACTTTTGCACGAAAGCCGACTCGCGTTCGATGACGACGCCCTTGTAGTTGAGGATGCCCGTCTCGATCAGTGCGGAGGATTCATAGCGGGATGGAAGCAGGGTGACTACGAGGAATGCCAGCACGCCGGCAAGCACCATGCTCGTGGCCACGAGCCATTTCCTGCGCCACAGAATGTTCCACAAATACCCGATATCCATCTTTCGGGGTCCGTTTTCTCATAGTCGTTTGCCGCAAGTATCTGCATGCGACAGATATGCACCCGCCAAAAACATTGCCGAATTCGTCGGCGATGGGGCGTGGGGGCTGTTTGCCGCTCAGGCGCCCACCCGGGTATCTGCCCCGAAAAGCTGGCGCGGTGCATAGCTTCAAACAAAGGTAATTCATTTGTCGATGAGAAAGAGCGGAAAAAAGAAACCGGCATGCAGGCCGGTTTCCGATAATCCATTGTTGCTTATGGGTACGATGGTTTACTTGCAACAGGGTGCTACAGCAGGTGGATGCGCGCCATCAGGGTAGGCTTGTTGGCCCTGCTGATGGGGATCACCTTGCCACCGACGACGAGCGAGTTGTCCTCGATGTCCTCGATCTTGCTCATGTTGACGATGTAGGTGCGATGGACGCGGTAGAACTTGGTTTGGTCCAGCTTCTTGTAGATGTTTTTCAGTGTGCTGTAAATGATGTGGCTGCCCTTCGTCGTCTTGATGCGGACGTAGTCGCCCACGTTTTCGAAGTAGAGGATGTCGTCGTAGTTGAGTCGGAGGAAGCGCCCGTCTTCCTTGATGTACACTTCTTCGGCGCTGCGGGGCACGGTGTTCTGTAGCTGCATGCGTGCCTTGGACACGGCCTCGAGGAAGCGGGGCCAGGCGATGGGTTTCTTCAGGTAGTCGACGGCTTTGTATTCGAACGCTTCATAGGCATAGTCCTTTTTGGCAGTAGTGAAGATGACGAGTGGCAGGGCAGGCAAGGCTTCCAGCAGCTCGATGCCGGACAGGCCCGGCATTTCCACATCGAGGAACAACAGGTCGATGTCCTCCTTTTCGAGCCATTGCAGTGCTTCGCTGCCATCGGTGGCCACGTGCACCACTTCCAGCTCGGGGACCTGCTGGCAAAAGCGCAACAAGGCTTTGCAGGCCAGCGGATCGTCGTCCACGATGAGGCATTTCATTTTCATGGTGGTGGTATTTTCCGGGTTTGTGAAAACGATGACAGGGGGTGAATGGGCAATCAGTTGCTTGTTGGCGTCAAACCAGGCGCGAAATGGCCTTTTTGAATTGTTCGGGATTGACCGGTTTGGTAAGCACGGCGGCGGCACGGGCAGCCGTGCCGTTGAGCTTGTTGACCTTGCCGGTGACCAGCACCACCCGTTGTGATGCTGGCAGCTGGTTGAGCAGTTGCTTGCCATCCATTCCAGGCATATCGAGATCCAGAAAGAGGATATCCACGGGTTCATGCTGAAGGCGGTCCAGCGCTTCTTCACCGCTGGTGCAACTGCCCGTCACTTCCAGGCCTTGTACTTTGGTACAGAGTCGCTCGAGTGATTTCCGTGCAATCAGATCATCGTCCACGATCAAGCATTTGAGCTTTTTCATAGTGTATTAATTTTAGTTGAAAGAAAGATTTGTCAAAGGCCGGGGGCAGGTTCGGGTGTGGACATATCCAGGGTTTGCTTCATCCGTTCGAGTTCTGATGTCAGCACGGGGATGTATTCATTTACTTCCTTTTCGAGCTGGTCGAGTTGTCCGAGTATCGTGGCTGGCGTCTGTGCGTCGGGCTGGATGTCTTCCAGCTTTTCGAGTCGTGCGCTGAGGTGCGACAGGCCCACCATCAGGAAGTTGGGCTTCAGCTTGTGCGCCAGCTTGCGGAAAGCAGTCCAGTCGGCTTGCTGTGCCAGGGGGCGCAGCTTGCGGAATTCCGGTAGCGTCACGTCGAGGAACGTCTCGAAAATGTCGGCCGCGTAATCCAGGTCTCCTTCGTAGAAAAACTCCAGGTAGTTGGTGTCCAGTGCTTCGTTGAAGTGGAAGCGGTGCTTGTGGTCACTTGCTTTCATGCTTTGTCCGGCTTTGATGGCGTACGTGTTGAGCATCTGTCGCAACTGGTTGGGGGAGAAGGGCTTGGGCAGGAAGTCGTTCATGCCGGCATCGAGGGCCTCGTTTTTGCGGGAGGTGAGCGCCGAGGCGGTCAGGGCCACGATGGGAGTGCGGGCATTGGGACCATCAGAGGTACGCAGGGCGCGGGTGGCCTCGATGCCATCCATGAACGGCATCTGAAGGTCCATGAAGATCAGGTCGTAAGGCTGCTGGCTGGCCAGTTGCAGGGCTTCCTTGCCATTGTGCGCCAGGTCGTGGGTGATGCCCCACTTCTGCAGCAGCTCGCTGATGTACTGGCGATTCATGTAGTTGTCTTCGGCAATGAGCACGCGGAAGTTGGCGGTGTGGAACGACACGTCCTCGATGCGCGTTTCGTCCACGGCCACGGCTTTCTCGCCCGTATCGGTGTAGCTCAGGTAGATGGTGAAGGTGGTTCCCTTGCCGGGTTCGCTTTCCACGTGGATGGAGCCACCCTGCAGCTCTACCAGCCGCCTGGTGATGGCCAAGCCCAGGCCGGTGCCGCCATAGCGATACTTGATCTCTTCGCAGGCCTGCTCGAAGTTGTTGAAGATGTGCACCAGGCGGTCTTTCGAGATGCCGATGCCCGTGTCGAATACCTCGAATTTCAGATCGACGCGCTGGCCCGCTTTGTTGAGCAGCTCGATCCTCAGGCCGAACTCGCCCTTTTCGGTAAACTTTTCGGCGTTGCTCAGCAGATTGAGCAGGATCTGGTTCAGCATCAGGTCGTCGCCGAGGTAGAGGGTCTGGATGGCCGGATCCACCTCGAAGCGCACCTCGACGGGTTTGTTTTCCACCTTCATGCGGAAGGTGCGTTCGAGGTTGCGCACCAGGCTGTTGAGGTCGAACTCGCGCTGCTGCACCTCCACCTTGCCCGACTCGATCTTGGAGATGTCGAGGATGTCGGAGATGAGGTTGAGCAGGATGTTGGCCGAGCTTTTGAGGGTGGACAGGTAGGCTTGCTGTCGCTTGTTGAGTTTGGTGTCGGACAACAGGTGCACCATGCCGATCACGGCGTTGAGCGGGGTGCGTATCTCGTGGCTCATGTTGGCCAGGAACAGCTTTTCGGCCTGACGGGCCTCTTCGGCTGCCTTGCGCGCCGATTCCAGCTCCTTGAGCAGGCGCTTCTGCGGGGTGATGTCGAGCAGGGCCGAGATGGTGCCGATGACTTTGCCGTTGAGGTCGTGGCGGGGGGCCATGCTGACCATGGCCCAGAACAGCTCGCCATTCTTTTTTCGGCACTTGAGTTCGAAAAGTGGCAGCTGCGCCGTCAGGCCCTGTTGCATGAGTTGTTTGGCCCGGTCGCGGTTCTTTTCGGGCACCAGCATGTCGATGGGATCCTTGCCGATAAACTCTTCGGGCTGGTAGCCGGTCATGCTGCACAGGCGCTCGTTCACATCGGTGATGCGACCGTCCCCGTCCAGCTCGATGAGGCCCAGCTGCATGCGCTGGATGACGGTGCGGTACTTTTCTTCGTTGGCCCGTATGGTTTGTTGGGCCTTTTCCTCTTCGGTCACATCGCGGAAGTTCCAGAGACTGCCCAGAAATTGCCCATCTTCGAAAATAGGCACGTAGTCGATGCGCAGCAGGCGCCCGTCTTTCAGCATCCAGGGCTGGTTGATCTGTTCCTGTTTGCCTTGACGAGCGGCCTCGGCCCATTCCAGAAAGGCATCCTCATCGGCAAAGGCCTTGTGGATGTGTTCGAACAGCGATTCGAGTGGCTTGCCGATCAGCCATTCCGGATTGATGAACATCCGGAAGATGTGGCAGAACATTTCATTGGCCAGGATGACGGAGTCTTCTTCGTTCTTCACCAGGGCCCCGCTGTGCAGGTTTTTGATCAGTGCCGACAGGCGCGTCTGGGTGCGCTTGAGCTTTTCCTCGGCCTGCTTCTGCTCCGTGATATCCTTGGCCACGCAGGCCAGCTCCAGAATGTTGGATTCTTCGAGTATGAGGCTGACCTGCAGATCGGTCCAGATGAAGTGCTGGTCTTTCGACAAAAATGGCACCTGGTAGTATCGGCACAACTCGCGGGCTTCCATCTGCTGCCGCACCTGTCGCCAGAAACTGTCGCGCCACGCCTTGGGAATGAATTCGACGATGTCTTCGTTCAGCACCTCGGCCGCCCGGCGTCCGAGTTTGAGGCACCCCTGCTGGTTGATGTAGGTCACTTTGCCCAGAGGGGTGAACTTGCACACCAGATCGCCCGCAGCTTCTACCATTTGCCTATAGGCAAGCTCACTCTGACGCAACGAGTCGGTGACCAGGCGCAGCCTTTTCTGGAAAGCATTCTCCTTCTCCAACAGTTCCTGTTCGAGTGCCTTCACCTTCTGTTGGAGGCTTTTCAGCTCCTGCTCCGCTTCGACACGAAGTTGGTGTTCGTGTGCAAGCAATTGGTCCAGCACCTGTGTGTTGTGTTTTTTTTGCATAAACCACCTCTTTTCATTGGCAACCAATGAAACTGTTGATTGTGTGATTGGGCTGGCGAGTGTTGATGAATGGAAGGGGGGTGATTCGGGGGTGAAGGTGTGTGGCAAGTTTGGGTGTGTGCCAAATGTATGAGCCCACATCCCGGCAAGCTGCCGGAATGTGGGCCAAATGTGACAGATGTGAAAATTGTAATATGTGCTTTCCCCCGCCAAGTGCAGGCAAGGACGGGGCCGAATTCCCTTTGTTTAGGGAAATGTTTTAGCGTTTTATTTTGGTTGAGTGTTTGTTATGGTTGGTTTTTCAAGATGAATAGAAAGAAGGATAAAGCGATCTCCGCGCCGGAGGGGGCTGGCCTGTGACTTTTATCTGTACGGCTTTAAAAACGGACCCCGTCCATACGCGAGCTGAAGGCATCGGGCCGTGATTGATCGGGGAAGTTGCGCACGGGCGGCTGGTCATCAGGCTGATTGCGCTGGAACCGGCAGTCGGCGAACTCGGGCGTGGCTTCTCCTTTCAGGCGGACATTGTAAATGGCCGTGCCGGCGACATAGACGCTGTTCTCGACGAAGGAGCAGTTGTGCAGTACCGGATTGCTTTGCCCTTCCACGCCGTAGTTGATGATTGCGCCGCCGTAGTTGGCCGAGTTGGCCTGGAAGAGGCAGTCCTCGAAGCGCGGATTGGCCACGCCGCCGCCTCGGCCATCGTTGAATACGGCCCCCCCATCCAGATCCACGCGGTTGGCCACGAAGGTGCAGTTCTGAAACAGGGGGCTGGCCTGGTTGCCCTTTGCATTGTTGTAGAAAGCCCCGCCGTCGCGCGCATAGTTGTTGGCAAAGACGCAATTGCGTATGGTGGGGCTGGAAGGATACCTGGTGCCATCGTTGTACCAGCCGCCGCCGCTGCGCACCGGATCGCCAAACTTGCCGCTGCCGTTGGCCGTGCCGTCGGCGATGATGAAGCCGTCGATGACCGTTTCAGGCGAGACGCCGCGGGTCAGCACGACGGTGTAGGCGTTGTCTTCGGAGCTTTCCGTACCGATTTCGCCGGACAGGATCGTGGCATTGCTCACCCAGTCGCGCTGCGACAGGCTGGTCTCGTGACCCTCGAAACCGCCGTACAGCTTCACGCCGTCGGGAATGATGAAAGACATCATGCGGTTATTGTCGGAAGTGGTTTTGTAGCGGCCTGCCGCTACCCAGATCTGGTCGCCTTTGCGTGCAGCGAAAAGCGCGGCCTGCAGGTCGCCCGTGGCCGTTTGCCATGAGCTGCCATCGCCCTTGCCATCTGCTTTGACGTAAATGATCCGGCCGCTGAGCGTTTCCTGAGTGAATGATGGCCACAGCGTCATTCCCAAAACCACCGCCATCACCCCTGCCGTGAGGTGCAACATCCTTCGCATAGCACTTAATTTTATTGGTTTCGTGGGGCATCACGAGGCTGGGACAAATATGCGTGCGAAGGGGAGGGGGCGGGGCCACATTTCGGCTTTCGGCAGCCAGCGGCCGGTTTTCTGCAAAAATCGAGGGGGGAACGGTGGGGAGCCTCAGACGGCGCGTCGTGCTTTTTCCCAGAGCACCGACTGCTTGCCGCTGAGCAGGCGGAAGAAACCGCGATACACCGCGTAGTTCATCACACAGAAGTAGTAGGGCACGAACAATAGCTTGAAGCGAAGGGGGCGGTGGGCCAGCAGCTTGCCTGCCAGGGCCAGCGCATAGAAGGCCGATTGCCCCACGAAAAGGAGCGTATAAATTGGGTGCAGGCCCACCAGCGCGGCATTCGACACGAACACGACCGGCAGCGCCAGCGGCGCCAGCGTCCAGCGCAGGAGGCGATGCGACACGTACTGGAAGGTCAACACGCCATAGCGAAAAGGATTGAGCAGGCTGCGCAGCCGCCAGGCCGCCTGCAGGCCGCCGGCAGCAATGCGGATCTTGCGCGTCAGCTCGTCTTCGATGGTGGCCGATTGTCGTTCGGAAGCCCACGCTTGTGGCTCGTACACCACGCGGTATCCGCGCATGGCGATGCGGGTGGTCATGTAGAAGTCTTCGACGATGGTGTCGAGCGGCACGGGCTCGTACAGCGCCGTGCGGATGGAAAACAACTCGCCTGCTGCACCTACGACCGTGTATAACTCGCTGTCGAGCCGCTTGAGCGCCGATTCGTATTTCCAATACGTGCTTTCGCCAGCACCGGGGGCGTCTCCCTTTTCGGCCACGGCGATCCGCTTCTCGCCCGCCACGGCGCCCACCTCGGGCCGCTCGTAGTGACGCACGATGTTCTTGATGGCCTGCGGGTTGACGTGCGTGTTGGCATCGCTGAACACCACCACGGGCGTCTGTACGCGGGGCATCACGCGGGCCACCGCCGCGATTTTCCCCTTGCGTTCGGGCTGGTGTTCCAGCACGACCGGGAAAGGACCTTCCTGCCAGCCGGCTACCAGGGCCGGCGTGCGGTCGGTCGAGCCGTCCGTCACGACGACGATGGTGAGCTTGTCGGCAGGATAATCGAACTGCTGGCTGTTGCGCAGCTTCTCGACGATGAAGTCTTCTTCGTTCCAGGCGGCGACGAGGAAGGTCACGGGCGGCCACTCGTCGGGCACGGCCGGCTGGGGATGGCCCCACACGGCCCGCTTCAGCCGTACCAGCAACCAAAGCAAGGCGCCATAGCCTACGTATGTATAGCCCACGAGCAACGAGGCCGTCCAGAAGATCACCTCCATTGGGGAAATGCGTTTCAGGTTTTGTGGTCGGTCAGGCCGGACTTCCTCTGACGCGGGCCCTGCCAGCCGATGCGGCGCAAGTTACGCGATCCTGAGAGAGGGTTGGGCGTGTAGCCTTATAGCGCCTGTGGATGATGATGCATATCGCGTCAAGAGGATTTGAGTATTGAGTTTACTGCAAAAAGTCGATGGACGATGGACGAT
>CAYNYN010000059.1:0-1363 GCA_964401445.1 uncultured Saprospiraceae bacterium
CTTCACTCAACAGGTAAGCCCATGAATCAGCCAAGAAAAGTGATGAAGCGCAACGTCCCTTCCAGGAAGAAGGAGATGTTCCCCATCAGCGACGGCTTCCGCAAATATCTGGAGCGGCACAACCGCTACCGCGCCCTGCCCCTGCAGTACGACGACCTGCTGCACTACGAGACCTCGCTGGTGCTGCTCGACCAGAATGGCAACGACACCCTCTGGGAAACAGTCTATTACTCGCCCGTGGAGCAGGACGAGCTGCACCGCGCCCTGACGGAGATCTACGCGCTGCTCAAGACCGACGGCGACACGGCCGTGATGGAGCACCTGCAGGTGGCCCGCATCGACTTTTGCACCTTTGGCAACAGCAAGCCCTTCCGCGTGCGCATCATCAACCGCCTCAACGACAACTACGACCATTTCTACATCAAGAAGGCCGACGCCTCGCGCGTCTATGGCCTCGAGCTCGAAGACCTGTTGTCGCCCAACCGCGTCATGTACCTCGTGCATGGCGACACGCTGATCGAGGAGCACATCGCCGGCCTGCCCGGCGACGACTTCATGGCTACCCAGCTCGACACCAGCACCTTCAACCAGATCCGCATCGCCAAGGAGTTCGTCAAGTTCAACGAGCGCTGCTTCGTGCGCCTGCTGGGCGACATGCGCTCCTACAACTACGTCATCGACATCACGCCCGACATCGAGGGCTACCAGTACCGCATGCGCGCCATCGACTTCGACCAGCAGAGCTACGAAGGCCGGAAGAATTTCTACCTGCCTCAGTTTTTCAAGGAGAACAACCCCATCATCTTCCTCGGCATCCAGCACATGTCGGCCGAGACGGTGCGCCAGTACCAGCTCGAAGAGCGCAGCCTCATCGCCGCCCGCATCAAGGCCTCGCTCGACCAGGTCAAGGAGCTGTTCGACGTCATGGTCACCGAGACGCTCAGCAAGCCCGACAAGGTGTATCAGCTCAAACACGAGCTGGCCGACCACCATCAAAATTCGGCCTTCCTGCGCTGCGAAACCATGGGCGAAATCGTGCTGACCAACCTGCGGCTGGTGCTGCAAAAGGAGTTCCGCCAGAGCATCGTATTCGAGCAGCTGCACCTGGAATGATATGATGGTTGAGACAGGGCGTTGCCCTGATGTTGATACGCCGCTCTTGCGGCGATGTTGAGACGCGGTCCCGATGCTCGGAGCCTGCCCCGAGCATCGGGGACAGGCTCCCCGACTTGGTGGGGGCAGGCTATTCGGCTGCGATGTTGAGATACGAAAAACGTGGCGTGTCGTTGCGTCGTAGCGCCTCTGCGCGAGACATCAGGCATCGACACCCGATTCCAACAAACTCAGTGGCCCTCAGTGCATA
>CAYNYN010000059.1:1463-14525 GCA_964401445.1 uncultured Saprospiraceae bacterium
CGTCACGGCTATTTTTTCCATCCCCGATTAAACCTTACACCAGTTGGGCACATCATAGAGGCGCCTTACGGCAAAAACCGGATGAAAACAGATCATTTATTCACACCCAAAAATTCAGGAAGCTATGAAGAAGCTCGCTTTGTTTGCAGTAGCGCTGGCCGCACTCACCTTCACGGCCTGTGACAAGAACGCCAACCAGGTAACCGACGAAGACAGCGTCACGATGACGGCCGAAGACGCTGCCGTGATGGAAGACATGGTAGCCGACGTGGAAGAACAGGTGGACTACAACGTGGAATACCGCTCGGGTGGCGACAACGACTGCCCCACCGTCACGGTCGATCCCGACGATGGCTCGTTCCCGAAAACCGTGACCATTGACTTCGGCGACGGCTGCGAAGGCCCCAACGGCAAGGTACGCGCCGGCCAGATCATCGTCACGCAGACGGCACCCATGCATCAGGCTGGTGCCCAGCGCACCGTCACTTTCCAGAATTTCTCGATCGACGGCGTACAGATCGAAGGTACCAAGACGCTGACCAACAACGGACCCAACGATCAGGGCCAACCCACCTTCACGCGTGAGGTGTCGGGCTTCGTGATGACCTTCCCCGACGGCACCAGCAGCTCGTTCGACGCCACCTGGACGCGCACCTGGATCGAAGGCTACGACACCGACATGTGGGCCGATGACGTATTCGCCATCACCGGCTCGTCGAGCGGCGTCAACCGCCAAGGCGTGGCCTTCTCCAGCGAGATCATCGAGCCGCTCATCAAGAAGCGCATCTGCCCCTGGATCGTAGCCGGCATCAAGCAGGTGACCAAGGGCGACGAGACCTTCAGCATCGACTACGGCGACGGCGCCTGCAACCGCTGGGCCATCCTTACGCTGCCCAACGGCGAAACCAAGGAAATCAAGCTGCGCTGGTGGCGCGACTGATGATGGATCAACCAAGTGGAAAATACCTGCTGACCGGCCGCATGGCCGGTCTTTTTTTTTCGGGCACACCCTACGGCGCTGCCACTCACTTCTCCAGCTCGGGAGGATGGTCGGAGGCCAGCCAGCCCCGCAAGCCGCCGTCGAGGTTGAAGACGTGGCGGAAGCCGCCGTTTTTCATGAGCACGCAGGTGCGCAGGCTGCGCCGCCCGCTGTTGCAGTACACCAGGTAGGTCTTGTCGGGGTCGAGCTGCTCGAGCTCGTCGATGAAGGGTTCGCCCAGGTAGTCGAGGTTGCGCGCGCCGGGCAGGTGGCCCATGGCGAACTCATCGGGCCGGCGCACGTCGAGCAACACCACGCCAGGGCGTTGCATCGCTTCCGCAAAAGCGCGGGGATCGAGGTTGTCGATCTGCTGTTTGAGTTGCTCCCAGCGACTGATGCGACAATCGGGGTCTTTTTTGGCAGGGGCCATGATGCAGTGTGTTGAGGTGTGAAACAATGATCACGATCGATCAGGCGCAGGCATCTGTTTGCACTCCTCAAATATACGAGCCGTGCAGGTGCGGCACACGTCGGCATCGATCAGGCCACGCGCAAACAGGGCCGCGATGGCTTCTTTCTTGGTGTCGAAGAAGCGCTCCTCCCCGATTTTTTGGCGAAAGCCGCCCTTGATCAGCACATCCTGCGCCACGCGCTTCAGTCCGACGATGAAGAAATCGCCGCCCCGATCCTGCCACTTGTGCACCTCGCGCTCCAGCCACTCGGCGCCGGTCAGGTCCACGAAGTTGATGCCCTGGGCGATCAGCAGCACCACCCGCACGTCCGACTCGGCCAGCTCCTGAAAGTAGTCGGCTGCTTTCTCCACGGCTCCGAAGTAGAGCGACCCATCGATGCGCACGATGGCCACCTGCGGGCACTCCTTGAGGTGTGGGAAGCGCCTGATGTTGACCAGCTTGTGGTTGGGCTGCTCGGGATCGGGCGCCAGGCGCGTGATGTGTGGCGAGCTGGTGCGCATCAGGTAGAAGAACAGTGAGAAGATGATGCCGACGTAGATGGCAAACTCGAGGTTGAGGAAGATGGTGGACAGCGCCGTGATGAGCAACACGGCCGTCTCGCTCTTGCTCGAGCGCACGATGGTGCGGATGTGCTTGAAGTCGATCAGGTTGTAGGCCACCAGCAGGATGATGCCTCCCATGGCCGCAATGGGCAGGTAGTCGCCCAGCGGCGCCACGAACATGAGGGTGAGCGCCAGAAAGACGGCGGCGAAGATGGCAGCCATGGGCGTGCGCGCTCCTGCCTGGAAGTTGACACCCGAGCGCGTGAACGAGCCCGAGCCGGCAAACGAGCTGAAAAAGCTGCCGATGGTGTTGGCCAGCCCCTGCCCGATGAATTCCTGGTTGGCGTCGATGCGCTGGTGCGAATACGAGGCGATGGCGCGCGCGATGGCCACGGCCTCGATCAGGCCCAGCAGCGCCAGCGCGAAAGCGTTGGATGCCAGCATCTGCACGTTGTCCCAGCTCAATTGCGGCACGTGGAAGGGCGGCAGGTGCGCCGGCATCTTGCCCACCACGCGCAGCCCGTGCTCCTCGATGCCGATGAAGTAAGCCACCACGCTGCCGACGATCATGCCGAGCAGCATGTGGGGCAGGCGGGGCAGGTATTTTTTTATGAAAATGGCGCTGAAGAGCGTGGCCATGGCCACGGCAAAGGCATACCAGTTCGACTGGTCGATCTTCGTGACCACCTCCTTGAGTATGCCGAAAAAGGAAGCGCCCTGCGGCACCGGCAGATCGAACACGTTCTTGAGCTGCTTGGCTGCGATGAGCACGCCGGCGCCGGCCGTGAAGCCGATCACCACCGTGTGCGACACGAAATTGACCAGCGTGCCCAGCCGCGCGGCGCCCATCACCAGCTGGATGACGCCCACGACGAACGTCAGCACGAAGGCCAGCTCGACGAAGGCCTGCGTGCCCGGCTCGGCATGCGGGCTGATGGCGCCGAACACCACGATCGAGATGGCCGTGGCCGGCCCCGTGATCATGTGCCACGACGAGCCGAACAGAGCCGTGATGATGGGCATCACCATGGCGCTGTACAGCCCGTAGATGGGCGGCATGCCCGCGATGATGGCGAAGGCCACGCCTTGCGGCAAACTGATGATGGTGCCCGTGAGGCCCGCAATGATATCGTCGCGCAGCGTGCGCCGGTTGACCCTGGGCAGCCAGGTGAGAAAAGGCAGGTAGCGCGCCAGCTTCGAGTGCGAAAGGGATTTCATGAGCAAACGGTATGGATCCTTTCGTAAGGAAAATCGAGGTCAAAAATCGGCCTTTCGGCAAATGGCAGAGGTGACAGCGGTTACACTGTCACCTCGCCAACTATGATCACGTCGCGTGTATGCGTTTATTCGATCTTGCCGGTACGGGTCTCCGTGATCGGATCCCAATCGACGTAGAAGGCCTCGTCGCGCGGACGGAGCGCCCGCTTCATCCACAGCGGACGGCGCAGGCCGCCGGGGCCGGGTGCCGGCCGCGTCATCTTGAGCCACTCCTTGTAGTTCTCGAACGACTTCTGCGTGTCCACGAAGATGTCGCCGTACTCGTCGCCCGGATGGGGCCGCTCGATGCGCACGCGCTGGTGCCAGCAGTGCATGCCGCTGATGGGGTCGGGATGGACGGCATGGGTGATGTTCTGGTGCACGCCGCCGTCGCGCCAGAAGATGCGCTTCGAGTCGGGATCCGAGCTCTCGAAGGGTTTGATGCCCTCCACCGTCTTCATCTTCCAGCCGCCCTTGCCGTCGCTTTCGATGTGGACGACGTTGGTGGCCCAGCGGTTGCCCTGGTCCTGCTTGCGGCGCCAGCGGCCCAGGTGGTGCGAGCAGGCCACCACGCCCGGGCGGATGGCCTCGGTGACCCACACCTTGTCGACGAAGTAGCCGATGTCAGTATTGATGCGCACCAGATCGCCCGTCTTGAAGCCCCAGCGCGCCGCATCCTTCGGATGCATCCAGATGGGGTTGCGGTTCGAGATCTCGGCCAGCCACTTGGCGTTGCCCGAGCGCGAGTGGATGAGCGTGGGCAGGCGGAAGGTGGGCACCAGGCAGTACTCGCCCTTCTCCTTGTCGAGCCGCTCGGGATGGATGTGGCTCTTGATGTAGCAGGGGATGGCGTATTCGGGCCAGCCCCAGTCGGCCAGCGTCTGCGAGTAGAACTCGTTTTTGCGCGAGGGCGTGGGGAAGCCCACGCGGGCCACGCCCTTGACCATCACGCCGATAGCCTTGCCATCCTTGGTGATGACGCCCGTCTCGGGATCGGTCTCCGAGCCTTCCAGCTCTTCGGGCGTCAGCTCGCGCAGGTGCTTCTGGTAGCCGTGCTTTTCCACCTCGAAGGCGCCGTACTTGCGCATGTACTCCAGCTCGCTGAGGCCCTCCTCCTTGGCGGCTTCGGGCAGGCCGGGCGTATGCTCGAAGATGTACTGGTAGTACTCGTCGATGCTGATGATCTCGCCCTTGCGGTAGGGCGACTCGAAGTGCTTGCGGATGCCCATCGAGCCGTCGGGGTCGATGCGGGCGCTGAGCTGGATCCAGAACTCGTCCTCTTCCCACACTTCGCCCGGGTTGACCTCGTAGGTGAACTGCACCTGCTTGCCCATGCGGCGCGCCGCCTCGCGCAGTACCGGCTGGCGGAAGGCCACCCAGGTGCCGCTATGGGTGGCGTAGCTGTTGATGTCGTGGCGCTCGGATGCCAGGCCCATGGGCAGCACGTAGTCGGCAAAGAAGGCCGTCTCGTTCCATGTGGGCGTGAGGGCCACGTGCAGGCCGATCTTGCTTTCGTCCTGCAGCACCTCGATCCACGAGAAGCCATCGGGATAGGTCCACACGGGGTTGAACACGCGCGTGAAATAGACGTCGAGCTTGCCGCGTCCTTCCTTGAGCATGTGGGGCAGCAGGAAGCTCATCTCGAAGAAAGCCAGCGGGTACTCCTTGGGGAAGTGCAGCTCGTTCCACCACTTCTGGGGCGGCGGGTTGTCGAAAAACTTGGGCTTGAACTTGTTCCAGGCGTTGGGCGAGGTGCCGCCCGGCGTGCCCACGCTGCCCGTGAGCACCTGCAGGAAGTGGAGGGCGCGGCTGACGCACCAGCCGCCCAGGTTGCCCGAGGCGGCACTGCGCCAGTTGTGCGAGGCGAAGCGGGTACCGGCCTCGCCGATGCCGCGCGCCACCTCGATGATGGTCTCGGCGGGCACGCCCGTTTCTTTTTCGGCAAACTCGGGCGTGAACTCGGCATACTCCTCGCTCATCCTGGCGATGAAGTTCTCGAAGGTCACCTCCACGCCCGGATGGCGCGCCTTGAGGTACTGCTCCCAGTTGACCCAGTCCTCGAGGAACTCGCGGTTGTACAGCCCCTCGTCGATGATGATCTTGGCCATGGCCAGCAGGGCGGCCGCCTCCGAGCCCGGGTAGGTGGGCATCCAGTAGTCGGCCATGCTGGCCGTGTTGCTCAGGCGCGGGTCCATGACGGCCAGCTTGGCGCCCTTCATCTTGCCCTCGATGATGCGCTGGGCGTGCGGGTTGAAGTAGTGGCCGCTCTCGAGGTGCGCCGACACCAGCAGGATGAACTTGGCGTTGGCGTGGTCGGGCGAGGGGCGGTCGTAGCCGTACCAGATGGCATAGCCGAAGCGGGCCCCCGACGAACAGATGTTGGTGTGCGAGTTGTGGCCGTCCACGCCCCAGGCCTTCAGCACGCGGTCCATGTAGCCCTCATGGCCGGGCCGCCCCACGTGGTAGGCGATCTCGTTGTGGCGGTTTTCCTGCAGCGCCTTGCGGATGCGGCCGGCGATGTCCTGCAGGGCCTCTTCCCAGCTCACCCGCTCCCACTTGCCTTCGCCGCGCTTGCCCACGCGCTTGAGCGGGTAGAGGATGCGGTCGGGGTCGGTGATCTGGTTGATGGTGGCCGGCCCCTTGGCGCAGTTGCGGCCGCGGCTGCCGGGGTGGAAGGGGTTGCCTTCCAGCTTGCGCACCTCCATGGTCTCCTTGTCGATGTAGGCCGTCAGGCCGCACGCACTCTCGCAGTTGAAGCAGGTGGTGGGCACGATGGTGTAGCGGCGCTTCTTGCGCACGGGCCAGGCCTTGGCCTCGTATTCTTCCCAGTCGTCGAGGCGGTCGGGGAAGTTGGTGAGCTTGCCTTCGGGGGTGAGGCGCGGCACGGGGGCATCGCCTTCGTCCTTGTGCAGGTCGGGGATGATGCCCAGCTTTTCTGCCATGCGCTCGATGAAGGATACTTTCTTCTTGGTCATGGTTGCGGCTATTTTTTTACCTGCCTGTTTGAGAGAGGAATCGAGGAAGCGAGGATTTGAGGAATTGATTCCCCCTTTTTTCCTTCCAGAGGGCAGGTCTGTTTTTTCAAAAAAATGTCAAACGCGGCGCAGGGACTCGTTTTGCGAAAGCAAAAACTGCCTGCATCAGCTCAGCGGCACGCGCTGCGGTGCTTCCACCCAGATGGTCTCGGTGAGGTAGATGCCCACCAGCACGATGGCTCCGGCCAGCGCGATCATGGTGGCGTTGGCGCCGCCCCAGATGAGCAGGGCCAGCGGCACGATGTTGCCCAGCAGCATGGCGCCCAGCCAGAAGCGGTTGCGATAACTGCCCTTGACGATGAGGGCCACGGTGTAGCGTGCCTCCTCGGTGGGATGGGTGGTGAGCAGCTCGGTGGCGATGGTGAACAGGTTCAGGCCGATGCCGGCCAGTAGCAGCGTGCGCAGGAAGCCCATCCACTCGGCGCCGTTGCCGAGCACCACGCCGACGAGGGCCAGGGCCGCCGCACCCGCCATGATGCTGTGCACGAGCATGTGCAGGGCCAGCGAGGGGCTCTGCCAGAAGTCGCGTCCTTTGGCTTGCGCAAAAAGGAAGGCCGTGTAGATGGCCACCACCACGGCCAGGGCCGCCGTGAGCCACATCAGCGGCTGGGTCAGCTGGTGCCAGCCGAACCACATGCTCAGGCCCCAGAGGGTGAGCAGCCCGCCGTAAATGGTGATCGAATAGCCGCCCTTGACCAGCCAGCTACGCCATTGCGGGCGCAACAGCACGTTGAGGAAGCGGTCGGGGCGGTCGAGGTCCTTGATGAGCAGCAGGCCCGTGGCGCCGAGGAAGCCCAGCGACAGGCCGAGCGTCCACCACTGGTTGGCTGCGCTCAGCGCGTCGCTCTTGCCGGTGAGCCAGCCGAGGAAGGCGATCAGGAAAGCGCCGGCAGCGATGGCCTTGGTGAGCACGTAGGCCGACACCTCCCAGCCCCACAGGATGCCCTTGTCGGGGGCGTCGTAGGCACGCCGCGCCTTCTCGGCACCATAGGTGCCCAGCACGGCGCCGATCGACTTCTCTGGGGCGTGTTCGGGGGCCGTAGCCATGCCGGTGGCTTCGAGCACGGCCGCCACCACGTCGTCGTTGCTCCAGGCCAGCTCCTCGGCGGCCTTGGCGTAGTGGCCCACGCCGCGCGCCTGCTGGCTCCACATGTAGTCGGTCGAGCGGGGCGCCTCCATGGGGTTGAGGGCCGCCTCGTCGCCGTCGATGTAGAAGAGGTTGGGACGGGTGCCCTTGCTGGCCTTGCGCACGACCACCTGCTCGCGCCCCAGCAGCTGGGCGATCTCGGACTCGGGATCGTCCATGTCGCCCGAGATGATGGCGTGCTCAGGGCAGACGTTGACGCAGGCCGGCTCCAGACCGATGTCGATGCGGTGGGCGCAGTAGTTGCACTTGGCCGCCGTGTGCGTCTCGGGATCGATGTAGAGGGCATCGTAGGGGCAGGCCTGCATGCACGACTTGCAGCCGATGCAGCGGCGGTTGTCGAAGTCCACGATGCCGTCGTCGCGGATGAAGAGGGCCTCGACGGGGCAGATCTCTACGCAGGGCGCGTCGGTGCAGTGGTTGCAGCGCATGACGCTGAACACGCGGCGCGAGTCGGGGAAGGTGCCCTTCTCCGTGTATTTCACCCACGTTCTGTTGACACCAACCGGCACCTGGTGCTCTGCCTTGCAGGCCGTGGTGCAGGCGTGACAACCGATGCACTTGCGGTTGTCGATGATGAATCCGTACCTCATTGCACAATCTCCTTTGTTTGGTTCAGTCAAACTGGTTGTTCTATGTCGTGGCGTATGCCGGATGGTGACCGTCGTTCGGCTTCGGTTGATCGGGGTGGTTGGTCATGGGGTGGTTGGGGCACCTCGCAGGTCGTATCGACGGGCAGGTGCACGGGTTGGTCGAGGCTGGCCCTGGGCGGCAAGGCATTTGGCGAAAGCCGCACCTCTTCTTTTGGCTTCAGCCAAATGCCGTAGAGGTTCTGGTGCAGGAAGTCGTCGGGAAACTGCTCCACGCCGGGAAAGCCCAGCCGGATGTCGCGCCCGCACCAGGGCACGTAGGCCGTGCCGAAGAGGTAGTCCCAGATGGCGAGTGTGAGCCCGAAATTGATGCCTTTGGGCATGTCGGGCGGCAGGTCATAGGAGTGGTGCCAGATGTGCATCTCGGGGCTGTTGAAGATCACCTTCATCCACGGCCCCAGCAGGAAGGCGCCGGCCAGCGTAGCGGCGCCAAAGACGCCCAACTGCCCTGCGACCGACAGCCCGTCGAACAGGTGCACGTCGAGCAGGCTCTGGCTGAGCACGATGCCCACCAGCGCGCCCACGATGCCGCCCGTGATGCGGCCGTCCACGCTGATGTTGGCGTGGTTGAAGTGGCCCCACGTCAGCGCCAGGATGTGGATGACGAAGAAGTCGTACAGGCCCACGCCGAGCAACGCCAACGGCACGTACTCGATGGTGCGATACACCACGTTCTCCATCCAGTGATAGCGCAGCTGGGCCGCGAAGCCCATCTGCTCGACCGAGTGGTGCACCTTGTGGAACTGCCACAGCCAGTCGCTGGCGTGCAGCAGCCGATGCGTCCACCACTGGATGAAGTCGCGCACCACGAAGCCGGTGAGCAGCACGGCCCAGTAGGGCCAGCCCTGCATGGGGTTGGATGCCTGCAGGTCGAAGCCGCCCGTGAGGGCCTTGATGGCATCGTTGAACAGATGGACCACTACGTCGGAAGCGGCATTGTACACCACCAGCGAGAAGAGGAAGAAGTTGAAGAACATGTAGAACGTGTCCAGCCAGAAGTCCTTCCTCGGGACGGGCTGGTTCCTGCGCCAGGGCACCACCACCTCCAGCACGAAGAACACCAGCGACACGCCGATGAGCCAGTAGAAATAGTTGTGCCACGAGGGATGCGTGATCTCGTGCCACAGGTAGCGCGCATAGCCGGTGTAGCCGTTGACGAAGATTTCCCAGTAGCGATCCATATCCTTCAGCAAGGTAAAGCGCAATTGACAAGGGAAAGGCCGGCATGGCCTTTCCCATTGTTTTCATTTGGACTTAGCTGGCTTGCTCCTTGTCGAGCGTAGAGGGACAGACGTAGTCCGTGACGGGCACGCCGGCCTCCTTGATTTTGTCGAAAGACTCGATGACGTCGATGAGTTTGTCGAAGCCGCGCGACTTGAGGATGGATGCGGCGATGGTGCTGCGGTAGCCGCTGCGGCAGTGCAGGTAGTACTCCTCGTTGGGGCTCACCTCGTGCATGCGCTGGCTGATGAAGTCGAGCGGGAAGTTGACGGCGCCTTCCACGTGCTCGCCCTGGAACTCGGTGGGCTTGCGCACGTCGAGCACCTTCTGCACCTGTCCTTTTTTCAGCCTTTCGGCAAACTCGGCCGCGCTGACGTAGTCGAGCGTGTCCACCTCCTTGCCGGCGGCCTGCCATGCCTCGAAGCCGCCTTCGAGGTAGCCGATGGTGTTGTCGAAGCCGACGCGCGACAGCCGGCGCACGGCTTCCTCCTCGCGTCCTTTCGGCGCCACCACGAGGATGGGCTGCATCAGGTCGGGGATGAGGGCGCCCACCCAGGGCGCGAACTGGCCGTCGAGGCCGATGAAGATGGAGTTGGGGATGAAGCCCTTGGCAAACTCGTACTTGTCGCGCACGTCGAGCACGATAGCGCCCGTCTCGTTGGCCGCCGTCTCGAAGGCTTCCACCGACAGGGGCCGGGCCTGGGCCATCACCTCGTAGTAGCTCTTGTAGCCCTTCTTGTTGATCTGGGCGTTCTTGGCGAAGTAGGCGGGCGGCGGCAGCAGACCCTCCGTCACCTTCTGGATGAACTCCTCGCGCGTCTGCGCTTGCAGGGCGTAGTTGGTCTGCTTCTGGTGCCCCAGCGTATCCCAGGTTTCCTTGCTCATGTTCTTGCCACAGGCCGAGCCGGCACCGTGGGCCGGATACACGATCACGTCGTCGGGCAGCGGCATGATCTTGTTGCGCAGGCTGTCGAACAGCATGCCGGCCAGGTCTTCTTTCGTCAGCACGCCCTGCTTTTGCGCCAGGTCGGGCCGCCCCACGTCGCCGATGAAAAGGGTATCGCCCGAGAACAGCGCGTGCGGCTTGCCGTTTTCGTCGTACAGCAGGTAGCACGAGCTCTCCAGCGTATGACCCGGCGTGTGGATCAGCTCGATGGTCAGCTTGCCCACCTTGAACTTCTCGCCGTCCTTGCCCTGATAGATCTCGTACTCGGTCTCGGCATTGGGCCCGTACACGATGGTCGCGCCCGTCTTTTTGGCCAGGTCGAGATGGCCCGAAACGAAGTCGGCGTGGAAGTGGGTCTCGAAGATGTACTTGATCTTCGCACCGTTCCGCGCGGCACGCTCGATGTAGGGATCCGGTTCGCGCAGCGGGTCGATGACCGCTGCTTCGCCTTCGCTCTCGATGTAGTAAGCGCCCTGAGCGAGGCAACCCGTATAGATTTGCTCGATCACCATAAGTGCAAGAGGTTTGAAGTGAAGCAATGTAGACGAGCGCAAACCTATGAAAAGATGTTCATTGATTGGTCAGTTTGAACGAACATTTTTTCCCTGTTGCGCCTTTCGGCAAAATATTCCCGCACGTTCAGCCCGATCGACCCTCCATTCAGCCCTTCGCGATGCGTTCGAGCCAACCCACCAGCCCGATGGTGAAGGCCGAAGGCAGCTCGGGGCTTTCCAGCAGGCCGGCTTCGAGACATTCGTGTACGTGCATGGCTTCGAACTGGTAGCCGCGGCCCGGGTAGTCGAAGGTTTTGCGCACGGGCGGCTCGCCGAGGCGTTCCAGACGGACGGCACGCGTCTCGTGCCAGCGCGGTTCGAGCACGATGCGTCCTTCGGTGCCGTGTATCGCGGCCGTGCATGCCGTCTCGGCCACGATGGAGCAGTGCAGGTGGGCCATGGCGCCATCGGCCCATTGGGCCAGGATGCCCGTTTCGCGATCTACGCCCGTTTCGGTGCGCGCAGCCAGAGCCTGCCAGCGTGCGGGCTCGCCCATGAGGCGCCAGGCCAGAAAGGCGGGATAGATGCCGATGTCCCAGAGAGCGCCCCCGCCCAGCTCAGGCCGCCACAGCCGGGCACTGTCGGGCGAAGCGCGGAAGCCGAAATCGGCCTGGACGGACAGCAGCTCGCCAATGGCCCCTTCGCTCACCCACTCCATCATTTGCCGAAAGGCAGGCAAAAACTGGGTCCACAGGGCATCCATGACGAAGCGGCCATGCCGACGCGCGGCCGCAAACACCGCCTCGGCCACCTCGGCCGACAGGGCAAAGGGCTTCTCGCACAGCACGTGTCGGCCGGCTTCCACACACATCAGCGCATGGGCCGCGTGCATGGTGTGCGGCGTAGCCACATAGACGACGTCCACCTCGTCGCACAAGGCCAGCTCCTGATAACTGCCAAAGGCGCGCGCCGCACCGTAGCGCGCGGCAAAGGCCTCGGCCCGATCCTTGTCGCGCGAGGCTACCGCATGCAAAACCGCACCGGGCACGTGCTGCAGGTCGGCAGCGAACTTGTGCGCGATCTTGCCTGGTCCCAGGATGCCCCAGCGGAAGGTGCGTGCAGCCATGTGGGCGTTTTCGTGGCAAATTAGAATTTGCTGCGCACAATTGCCGGCCGGTCTGTGACATTTGTCACTCCAGCAGGTGACGCCTGTAGGTGGTCGTGCCCCAAGGGGTGACGAAGTTTGCAAATGAAACGAGCTTGTGCCATCTTGGCCGGATGATCGCAGGGGATGCCACCCTGCCGCACACCACAAACCAGAACCACATGAATGCCTTGCGCGACAAATTCGGCCGTCCGATCAGCTACCTGCGACTGGCGGTGACCGATCGCTGCAACCTGCGGTGCTTCTACTGCATGCCGGCGCAAGGCATCGACTACGTGCCGCAGCGCGAGCTGCTCACCTATGAGGAAATGCTGCGGCTGGTGCGCATCCTGGCAGGCGCGGGCGTGCGCAAGGTGCGCATCACGGGGGGCGAGCCGTTCCTGCGGCGCGACCTCATGCCCTTTCTGGCGCAACTGGTAAAGGTGCCCGGCATCGAAGCCGTGCGCATCACCACCAACGGCGTGCGCACCGAGCCCTTCCTCGACGAGCTGTATGCGCTGGGCATCCGCTCGGTCAACCTCAGCCTCGACACGCTGGACCGCGACCGCTTCGCGCAAATCACGCGTCGCGACGAGCTGCCGGCCGTGCTGTCTACCCTCGAGGGGCTGCTGCGCCGCGGCTTCGAGGTGAAGCTCAACACCGTGGTGATGGCCGGCCGCAACATCGAAGACCTCATCCCGCTGGCCGAACTGACGCGCGAGCTGCCCGTGGGCGTGCGCTTCATCGAAGAGATGCCCTTCAACGGCGGCGGGCGCGAGGTCCAGCTCGAATGGGACTACCGCCGCATCCTGGCGCACCTGCAGGAGCGCTTTCCGCAAATGGAAAAACTGCCCGACCCGCCCCACAGCACCTCGCTCAACTACCGCATCGCCGGACACAAAGGCACCGTCGGCCTCATCCCCGCCTACAGCCGCACCTTCTGCGGCAGCTGCAACCGCCTGCGCGTGACGCCGCTGGGCAAGGTGCGCACCTGCCTCTACGACGAGGGTATTTTCAACATCCGCGACGTGATGCGCGCCGGCGCCACCGACGAGCAGGTGCTCGACACCATACGCGAGGCCATCGCCATGCGCGCGCCCAACGGCTTCGTGGCAGAGCAGCGCCGCCTCCACCGCAGCTCCAGCGAGTCGATGGCCGAAATTGGTGGGTGAGTTTT